>JAAYDF010000155.1 GCA_012729395.1 Phycisphaerae bacterium | reverse complement strand
TGCCCTTGGCGTCGGTGCGCGAGGCCACCGCGCCGTCCGCGTAGTACGTGAACGCGAACGACGGCGCCGCGATCGGCTGGCCCGTGGCCGGGTCGGGGTAGTGCACCTCCGCGATCCAGCCGTTGTGCCTGCTGATGCCCGCGCCGCCCTGGTCGACCACCTCGGCCCCGTAGACGAACTCGGTCACCTGCAGCGTGCCGTCGGCCGCGGACCACTGGATGTCGCTGAACTTGTCGACGCCCCCGGCGTGCTCGGGCAGCACCGCCGCGATCTTCAGCAGCCGCTCCCCCTGGCATCGCTGTTCGGGTATGGCGTCGGCACACTCGTAGAAGTACGCCGTCCGCCGCCGTTGCTCGCCCGGCTGGCTCTCGTCCGCCGTGGCGTTCTCGATGACCAGGATCTGCCGTTCGAGCCCGTCGTACTCATAGTGCGTCTCGGTCCCGTCCGGGTGGACGACCACTGTTTGCCGTCCCGCCCCGTCATAGCTGTAGCTGGTGATGTGTTCGCCACTCGCGGTTGTGCGATCAGGCAATGTTTCCGCGTCATAGACCGGTGCCGTCCCGTTGGAGTACGTCCCGTTGTCCGTGGCCGACCCGGTATTCGTCCCGTAGTCCGCCGTCGCCAGCACCTTCCCCGCAGAGTCGTACCACGTGTGCTGGTAGCTGACCACGCTGTTGGCGGCATCGAGCGTTTCACCCGTGCCGTCGTGCCGGCGTTCGTAGCGGATGGTTTCGATTGCCCGGTCGTTGTCGTCGTACTTGGTCAGCGTACGGCCGACCTCAACCCCGCCGGCGATGGTGCGGCTGAGGATTTGCCGCCCTTTTGCGTCGTACTCGTATCGTTGGATAGCCGCCCCCGGGCTATGCACCTCGATGGGCCGGTCCGCGTGATCGTAGAACGTCAGCGTCGCGGTGTAATCCTCCGCCGAGCTGTACGTCCGCACCTCCTGCACCAGCCCCCGGCCATTGTAGATGTGCTCGGTGACCGAGATCGGGGCTGGCTCACCAAAGAGGTCCGCCACGTCCGGCACCGGCGCGGCCGGCGGCGTGACGGTCGGATCGACGCCCGTCGGCAGTACCGCGCCATACTCCGCCTCGATGCGCACCCGGTCGAGATTGTCGTACCAGGTCAACGTCTGCCCGATCAGCGTCGGCGTGTCAGGATCGTCGCCCCGGTAACGCTTGGCTACCACCTGGCGAGACCGCCAGTCATACTCGTAATCGATGATCCAGCCGAGCGACTCCTCGTTGCTTGGATCGATCGGGTCTTCGCCCGGCGGAGCCTGCATCGAGTATTGGTTCTCAGGCTGCTGGCGGAACCGACGGATGCGGACCAGCTTGTTGTTGTCGTTTACGCCGACGCCGTAGTAGCGCTTCTCGATCAGCGTCAAGTTGTCGGGGAATGTGCCGGCCTCGTAGCAGTCATCCTCCTCAGGATCCTCGCCCTCCCCGCACTCTCGTGCGGTGCGCCAGAAGGAGTGCCGATCGTTGGTACCCTGGTAGACGGCCTTGATCCGGCCGAGATCGTCGTAGACATTGCGGGTGATAGTGCCGTCCGGCGTGACCTGCTTGCCCAGGTTGCCGTGACTATCATATCCCACACTCGTCGACACGTTTGTCGCCCCAGTGGTTTGCGTAGTCCCGACAAGGCGACCACTGGGGTCGTACTCCGGCGTCATCTCGGCCAAGACGTTGAAGGTTGTGCCCGGGCCCGCGGGCTTGTCAGCCTCCATGCCTACGGTGAGGATCTCGATGTTCTGCGATAGACTCAGTTGTCCGCCATCGAACCGTGCAAGACGGCCGGGCGCCAGAGCCTGCCACTCCCCCTCGACCTCGATCATGTCATTGAAGGTCCACTGTTCGAGGTAGTCCTCCTGGTTGTTGTAGTAGTAGTCGATGAACTGGTGCCGACCGGTGGGGAAGATGGTCTCCACCAACCCGAAGGTGGGGTCATACACGAATTCTGTGGTCAGGTTCAGGGAGGCGTTATCCGTCGGGTTCGGCACGACACGTGTCCAATTGGCGGGAGGCGTCGCCGGTGGATTCTGCGTATCCACATCAATGACCGTCTTGATGACTTCGCCTCGCTCGTTTCTCCCTGTGTAGTTGATGAAGAAGAACTCTTCCGGCGTGAAAGTCTCGCCGGAGAAAGTCCCCAGCCCGGTACCGATCCACTCTTCGTTGCCGTTGATGTCGTACTGAGTGAGCTGGACGGCACTTAACGCCGGGCCGTCCCGTGTGGCGGCGGCGGCACCACGCCGTTCGGTGCGCGTGCGGAGCCGGCCGGGAACCTCGGGGTCGTATGTGCAGAAAGTCTCGCTGACCTCGGTATCCGCCGCCGGGGCCGTCGTCGTTGATGGTGTGGGAAACCGCAAATGCTTGGTAACGATCTCCGGACGCGTCGGGTCGTGCTCGAAGGCTTCAATGTAGCGAACCTCGCCCTCCGTGCCCTGCTTGACCCCGACTGCCGCCAGTTCACCGGGCCGCGCCAGCGTGAGGATTTCCGTGCAGTCGCATTCCGGGTCCAGTGGACTGCACGATGGATCCGAGTATTCATAGACGTGGATCAGGCCCTCATCGGGCTGCTGTTGCTCAGGCAGTAAGTTCCAACCCCGCGAGTAACGCTCCATCACCCGCCCGAGGCAGTCGTACTTGGCCGTCTGCCCGGTACCGAAGCTTTCGACCAAGTTCCCGTTGCCGTCATCTTCGTAGGTCCACGTCCGGTCGCGGACGATGAACCCCGCCGCGTTCAACTCCACCACCCGCCGGCTGCGCAGCCCCGTGCGGGCTCCCGGATCCGGGTTGTATTGGCGTCCTCCCTCACCCGCTCGTGGCTCCCAGGCGATATATCCTTCCGCCAGCTCATCGATCACCATCGCGAACGCCGTACCGTCCATCGGCATGCTGCCATAAACAGCCTTGCCCTCGGCACTATCCCAAACCGGTACGCGATACGGAAACCGATAAATCGTGTTCCAGCGGTCAATGTCCCAAAGGGGAGGAGTGTCATTCCACCATTGGCCGGGACCGAAAACCAACCAATGGGGGGGGTAAACCCGGAAAGGGTAGTAGACGTACGTCCCATTGTCCTTTTGCTCTTTGCGCCGGTCAGTGATGCCAAATGTACTCTTGAACGAGTATGTGACGTGGTGTCCTTCCGAAGTGCCGATCAAACCTTCTAGCTCCGCCTCGAGTGCCGTTCCATGACCGGCATTCAGTGCTTCCGATCCCGTCCAGGTGTAAGGATCGTCGCTCGACACAAGATGAAGTAGTACATCGGCTACGTCCCAAAGCCTCCTGTTCACGATCGATCCGTCTGCAGGAACGCGGTAGGGTACCTCGTCATCCAGGCTGAAGTTCAGCAGACAGTTCACCATCTCGTTGCGGTACTCGGGGTTGCCGCCGAAGCCAGCCAGAATGGCGTCAATCGTCGAAGGCCCAAACACGGCCTTCAGGCTGTGGAGGCTATGCCCATTGGGTATCAGGTCATGTTGCTGACCGTACTTGTAGATGCGGTATTGAATGGCCTCATCTGCTGTTGCTTCATCAGGCGATCGCCTGGTGATCCGCGCCTTGAGAAGGTGTGGCAGGTCGGCATCATACAGAACAGGCGGAATGTAGGATGGGAGGTACGAGAAGCTGCCTTCGAACTGTGTCACGATCGGCCAGATGTGGTCGTCGTACTCCTGTCCAATTCGCCAGCCCGGTTCAGAGTAGGTATATCGTGCTTCGATGAGCCAGTTGCTTGGCAGAGCGGGATGGTTGACCGCGCGATCCATCTCCCCCAGAGTGTCGTAGACCATGAAATCCTGGAAACCAACCGTGGGACATGGCTCCGCCTCAGGCCAATCCACATCTCCTTCATACACATGAATACTATGGACGGCTCTTGGGTAGCTCAACTCCTGGTTCGCCGGGTATTGTGGACACGCCTCGCCACACTCGTAAAGGCACGGATCCACCTCGGAAGGCGCATCCGGCCAACCGAAGGTCCGATGCGTGTAGAGCAAGCTCCACACAGTCTCCTCCTGTGAAGGGGACAAGCGCCTCCGAAGCTTGATAGACCTGAGTTGCCCTTTCTGCGGGCAGGTCATGCAGCATGTCGTGCAGCCAGTCGGCCAGTTGGCGCGAGCCTGGGGCCGGAAGCTGGGCGCAAGGTCACAGTCCCACACTTCGTGACCACCGCAATAGTCATACACCATGGCATTCCCATGTCTATCCTCGATTCGTGTGAGCAGCCCATAGTGTGGAGTGCCTTGCATCTCGGGTGTGTTGCTCCATGGCGGATTACCAACACAGTCAAACGAACCCAGGGGAGATGGCCCACAATCAATAGAGTGTCCAGCGGTGCCCTCCGCAAGCCCCGTCTCGGGATCAGCCTCGTGTTGGCTGGGTAATACATCCTCGTAGTGGGCCTCAAAAGTGTACTTGATACTGCCGCGATCTAGCCAGATATAGTACTCGGAAGGCGGGATCGCCCATTGGTCGTTGTTGTCGAGTACGCCATCACTGCTGTACTGCATGACCGCGTCGAACCACGCCGGGGCAGCGTACGTACCCGTGTCGGGATCGAACTCGAAAGGAATGGCGTGATGGGCGTCGACGATGAAGTAGCATTTGCGGGTCCCGACCTGCCATCGCTGCTGAGAGTCGATCAGCAGGATCGGGTTCTCGCTCATCATCCAATGGCCGCCTTGCCAATCCCAGAATGTGTGGTATTCGCCGCCATGCCACCCGCAATGGTATGTCCACCAGCCCCCTGTGTAGTTGACCGCATCGGAGTGAGTCCGGATATGGCGGAAGACTGCCCCGCCGAAAGGCAGCTCGAAGTCGGTCTCCTGGACCAGGGGTACACCGGAAGCGATGTCCATGAGTCCCCGGTGCATGGCCCGCTCACGATAGGGACTGGGGCCGTTGCTGTGGAGGCTGTCGCGCGACACCATGGGCGACGAGCTCTCCCACGGGTTCAGGCTGCGAGGGGGGAGATCCGGAATCGCCGGTGGATGCGGTAGATCCAGATGCATCAGGTACAGGCGATTGCACCATGCCTGCCCGGCAGCCAGCGTGCAGCCGCCGGTGATCCAGTCGTGGGATTCGCATTGTTCGCCCATCGGCACGGAGCCGACGGAGGCACATGCCTCGCGGGTCACGGTCTGAATCCGGACGCTGTCGTGTGATCCGCTCCACCCATCCGCTCGGGCGGCCGCTGTGAGGCTGAATGTCTGGCCGTCTAGATACTCAAGGCCCTCGATCCAGAAGGTCAACACGATGGGAGAACCGGTGAAAGCAACCTCGTTTTCCGTCGGGTACCAGTCGAGTTGATCACCCCCTTGCGGGGCGTTCCAGATTCGAAAGTAATCCTCCCATGGTGTCCAGCTTCGCTCGAACCAGTAGTACACCGTAGCCGGTGCTTGTACGTCGGGTTGGATCTCCAGCACGATCGGCGTTCGCGGCTCAGACTCGCCCACCACGACGATTTTGCCAAGCGGGCCGAGGTTTTCTGCCTCTTCTTCTTCCATGCTCCGATCGAGTTGGCCGGAGTTGTCCGAATCGATGTCCAGGTCCACCAGGCCGTCACAGGCATCGCCGAGGCCGTCGCTGTCGGAGTCGGCCTGGTCGTCGTTCCAGGTATGCACACAGTTGTCACAGGCGTCGCCGACCTGGTCATCGTCGATGTCCTCTTGGCCGGGGTTCACCACGCTGGGACAGTTGTCGCAGGCATCACCGACCCCATCGCCATCCGCGTCCGCCTGATCGGGATTATCGTCATCGCGGCAGTTGTCACAGGCATCGATGATCTCGTCGAGATCGGAGTCGTCGGTATTCTGCACCCCGTCGCCGTCCGGGTCATCATCGCGCCCGGAGCAGATGTCGCAGGCGTCGCCGAACCCGTCACCGTCCGCGTCCGCTTGCTCGGGGTTGTGCACGGTCGGGCAGTTGTCGCACGCATCGCCCAAGCCGTCGCTGTCGGTGTCCACTTGGTCGGCATTGGCTACCAGCGGGCAGTTGTCGGCGGAGTCGAGCACCTCGTCGTTATCGTCATCATCGTCGCAGACGTTGCCCAGATCGTCATCGTCCGTATCCATTTGGTCTGTGTTGGGCACCAGCGGACAGTTGTCGCACACGTTTCCCAGCCCGTCGCCGTCCGTGTCAAGCTGGTTCTCGTCGTTCAGCGGACCGTTGGCCCAGTCGCTGGCGTCCATGTAAGGGTCGTCGTTCGGGTTCCATTCCGGCGGCGGAACACAATTGTCGCAGGGATCCAGCACCAAGTCCCGGTCGCGGTCCAACCGCGTCCCGCAGTCCTGGCACCACTTGATCTCGAAGGAGTCGATGATTCCGTTGCAGTTGCAGTCCCCGCAAAGCGGATCCGCCGGGATGGCCGGGCCGGAAAGGCAGAGAAGAACCAGGGTAACATCATCCGCGTCCACGTCATTGTCCGAGTCCAAATCGGCCCACCAGCAGTCCGGATGCGGCGGCTCCTCCGTCGAGTTGAAGAAGCACGCCTGGACGATCCCGAAGTCCGCTTGGTCCACGTCGCCGTCGAGGTCCATGTCGTGGGGCGAGGTGACGTAGGGGCAACCCTCTTCGCCTCCAGACATTCGCATGGCGACCATTGCGGTGCCTTCGCCCTCGTCAGCCTTCGTGAGCGTAGGTCTGTCACTGATACTTGCTCCCACCGCTCGTGACTCTATAGATCCCGAATCGGGGACTACCAGACCAGCCAGGTCAGCGACTTCCGAGCGGGTGTAGGGCCGGGCTATCTGGAACGGACGCCGGGCCACCGGGTAGGACTCTCGTGGCATAGGGGCTTTGATAACTTCGCGCGGCATCTTGCCATGCCGCGTCGCTACCGCCTCAGACAAGGGGTGGTGTGACTGACTGACGGCCTGTGAGATGGTGTCCGCCGGCTGGGCCGATGGGACCGCTCTGCAGGGATCTCCCACCCCATCCCCGAGCCCATCGGCCTGGTCGAAGTTGGTGGTAGTGGGACAGTTGTCGCAGCCATTGGGCACCCAGTCTTCGTCGATGTCCTCCCGGTCATCAAAGCCGGGACACAGGTCGCAAGCGTCACCAAGCCCATCGAGGTCTGAGTCGATCTGCTCTGGGTTCCAGGAATAAGGGCAATTGTCTTCAACGTCGGAAACCCCATCGCCGTCGCTGTCCGGCCCGCAGCCGTGCCCACGAAATCGAGGATGCATGGCGGAAACCCGTGCCCACTCGGCGTCGAAACTGACGGAGATTCCCCCGCTGGCGTCGATATCAAGCAGGCAGTTCTCTGCCGTGAGGGATTCGCCCGCCTGGGCTAGGATCGCCTGGACGTCCGTGCCGTCGACGAGACCGTTGCCGTCCGCGTCGCCGCTGAGGACCACCACTCGAAGTGGCGCCGCCTCTGCCAGTGCCCGTGTGCCGGTGCGGGCATCTACCAGCCCTGTCAAGCCGATTGTCACACATCCAGGGTCGGCGGCGACATCCAGCATGGCAACGATCAGGTCATCCTCTGTCCAAGCCTCAAGCAGGGAGCCTCCCTCGACCACAATCTCACTTCGGTCCAGAACGCCATCGCTGGCCGAAATGGGCTCGGAAAAGGCCAGAACGAGAGTCAGATCGAGTGTCAGGTTCGCGTTGAGTCGCGGCTCCACCGCCGGGATTCCGTCAACCGGAATCACCAGATCGCATGTTGTGGCTTCGTTGCCTTCGCCATGCGTTTTCCTGGAAGCTACCGAAACGAGTCGAGGGGCTTCGATCACCGCGATCTTGTCTTCAGGCAGATTCTCGGTTCCTGAGATCGCGCCGCCCAGTCCAATCGGAACCAACAGCGCAGCCAGCAACAGTTGTACGATTCGGGGTGTTGGGTTCATAACGCAGGCTCCTTGTAGGGCAGATTTCAAGCCTCCGGCTGATTCCACCGGGATTCCACAACAGATCTTCCACCTTCGTGCGACGCCGCGTGCACGGGCCATGCCGTCAGCGCACGAGAGGCTTTTCAGGGCGCACTTTGGCCGCCCGGCCGGATTACTCCAGCCGTTAGGCAGGAGGATTCGATTGGGTGTTGTTCACCGCGAGAGCTGGTGGTGCCGTTCTCAACATTCAGTGACCGAAAGAAGCGGAATCCAGCTTGCCAAACATCACCAGCCGAGTCACGAATGTGCCTGTTACCGGACTCTAATACTTCATGCGATAGCGAATGTCAAGGGAAAAATAGAGCAAGTCAGCAGTTTTTGACCGGCGTGGGTAGACGCCGGCCAAATCGCCTCCGGTTGCGCGATGGTCGAGCCTCTTCAAGCAGGCATGCCGACGGATCGGCGAGTTGCTGATGTGGCGATTGTATTCAGATCACCAGCATCAACCGGACGACCGCTGGGTCGATTCTCACAGACCGGATGGGCGTGACGTCGAGGGCATCTTCATGCCGTTACCGATACGGCCCACAATGCTCCAGCGATGTGCCGAGGTCGCGTGCGCTCGGGTGCGGCTCAGGTAGATCAGGATTGACTCAGTTCAATGGGCCGTCCGGCCTGTCGCCTGCCGGCCCGCACATTGAGTGCCGCGAGGATATGGCAAGAAGCCTGGGGCGGTCGTAAACTCGGCCTCGGTTATGGGAGATCGGCCTGCGGCATGGGCAGGCGCACCTTTGGCCAGTTCCGCGTTGACCTTCGCCGCCACCGCCAGGGCCTCTTGCCGATCGGTTCCGATCGCCCGCCGGATGGCCTTGCCTTGGCGGTGGTGGACCCAGTGGCGGTCTCCTCGTTGGTGGGCGGTGCCCCGGCCGATCCTCGTTGGTAGGCGGTGACCCGGTCGATGCGGCGCCGCCAGGCGCGTTTGGAGTTGGACATATCGGAGAACCTCCCGTGCACAAACGGAAGATCCCCAAAATCGCAAGCTGCTTATTAGCAATCACGTACGATTGCCGAAGGCATGAAAAACGGAGAGGGGGGGATTCGAACCCCCGGTACGCTTTCGCGCACACTGGTTTTCGAAACCAGCTCGATCAGCCACTCCGACACCTCTCCAACCGTGGCTTCCGGGAACGCCGGCCGGCGAGCATCGCGGGGCCGGTGAGGGTATTCACTTATCGGACAGCGGGCCTGCCGGTCCGAGCGGACGCGACCGGGGGCTAGGCTTCCCGGCTTCACGTCGCGTCTCGGCCCGCTTTCGCCGGCCCATCTTTCAGTCTACCCCATTCAGGCAGGGGTGCAAGAAGGCCCCTGGGCACCCGACCGACGGCGAAGCACCTGCGCTGCGGCCATCGGAGGAACCCGTTCGTGAAGTTCGGGCGGCGGGTTCCGCACGCATACCCCAAGGAAGCTTGAGCGTATCGGCTAAACCCCCGAAAAGCAAGGAGTTCCGACGTACGGCGGCATGCTCGGGTCTCACGACGGCGCGGGCGGCGACGGATTGCGGCAGCAGCGTGCGATTCTTGTTCTTGCCGTGGGGCGAGAAGCGCCACTACAGGACGATCAGACTGATGACCCACAATGTCGCGCCGGCGACAGCGCCTTGCGTGAGCGTGCCGAGCGTTTGCAGTTTGTATCCTTGCTTGACGCTCATCTTGGACAGGCCCGTCACGACCCAGAAGTAGCTGTCGTTGGCGTGACTGACAACCATTGAGCCAGCACCGATGGCGACCACGACCAGTGCCCTGGCGGTCGGCGTGTCGAGCCCGAGCGTCTCGAGAAGCGGCGCCACCATGCCGGCCGTCGTGATCATGGCGACCGTGGATGAGCCCTGTGCGGTTTTCAGTGCGGCGGCCATGAGGAACGGGAGCCAGATGCTGAGATTAGCCCCCTTGCCGAGGTAGTCGCCCACGACGGTCGAGATGCCCGAGTTCTGCAGTACCTTGCCGAACGCGCCGCCGCAGCCGGTGATGATGATGATCGTCGCGGCAGTGATGACCGCTTGGCCCACCCACCCGGAAGCGGACAGCATCTCCGTGGTCAGCTTCTTGGGCAGCAGCATCGCGAAGAAGACCCCCGCCAACAGGGCCACGACCGGCTGCCCGGCGAAGTTGATGATCGTCGCGAGGTTGCCATGGCTGAATGGATGATCTGGGAACTGGAGGGCGATGGACCTGGCGACAATCAACACGATCGGCAGGACGATGGGGAGGATCGACCTGAGGGCCGACGGTGCTCCGGCGGTGAGGTTCTGCGATTCGGGCTCCGGCGATTCCGCGTCGGGGCTGATTTGGATTCTTGCCGCGTATTTCACGGCGAACAGCCAGCCGGCCGCCAGAGCGATCAGACCGACGATTGCTCCCCAGAGGATGACCAGGCCCAAATCGGCCCCGACCAAACCCGCCGCCGCGACGGGGCCGGGCGTCGGCGGGACCATGGTATGCGTCGCGTAGAGGCCAAGGCTCAGCGCGATCGCGCCGGCCGCCAAGGATACCCCCGCCTTGCGCGACAGGGCCCTGGCCAGCGGAATGAGAATCACAAACCCCGAGTCGCAAAACACAGGGATGCTCACCACATACCCGATGAGCCCCATAGTGAGCGGCACCTGCTTCTTTCCCACCAGCGAGAGGGTGCTCTCGGCCAGTCGGTACGCACCGCCGGACTTCTCCAGGAAGGTGCCGATGATCGAGCCTGCCAGGATGACGATCCCGATATAGCCGATGGTGCCGCCGAACCCTGCGTTGACCGAGTCGACCACCTCGTCGAGCGACATGGTCCGCGAGCCGATGCCGTAGGCAAAGGCGGCAATCAGCAGAGCGAGAAACGGGTGCAGCTTCAGCCGGGTTGTGGCGATGACGATGAACACGACCGAAAGACACAGAAGAATGAGCAACCACATCGGGCGGATCCTTGCGTTGACGCACGGCGGATGCGACTGATCCACTCTGCCTGGAAGCAGCCACACTCACGTCGTCGCGCGAGGTCTTCGTTCGACGCCGCGGGTGCCGGCCAATTATGCCTGGCGATCACCATCGCCGCAACGACGCCATGCCCGTTTGCGTATCCGGGCTGCGTCGGAATCAGTGAGGTATCGGGGTTTCATCGACTCGTTGACGTCGGATCAAGCTAACTTGTGGATGGACGTGTCCATGCGTATCTGCCGACCATACGTCGCTGGCGCTCCCCGTTCCCGGCGCTTGCGCTTCGGGCTCGTAGGTTTGCGTTTCGGGCTCGTAGGTTTGCGTTTCGGGTACGTAGGTTTGCGTTTCGGGCACGCTGGGGGTCATTTGTAGAAGCCGACGATCCGTGTGCTCGATAAGCCTCGCTTGGCCGGCGTTGAACTCGCCGAACTTGAACTCCTGTTCGTAAACGACCAGTGGCCGGGGAATCAACTTGGCCAAGCGTGCGAGCAGAACCTCGCGTCGAGGGCCGGTCGCCGCCGCCAAGTCCTCTGAGACCAGGTCCGCCTTGAAGTTCTGCCACGCCGTGGTGACTCGGAGGCGGATCGACTCGCGCACCGCGAAGCTGACCGCTGCCTCGCGGATGGCGAAGCCTTCCTCGCTCCGTGCGGGATAATCGTGCCGTTCGAAGATCACCTGATCGGCGGGCTGTCCGTCCAGCTCGACAACCCGCACCTTGCGGCGGGGAACCCAGCCGTTCGGCGGGAAGACACCGCCGGTCAGACGCACGCTGCCGCCTTCCGGTTGATCGCCCGGGACGAACGCGTAGCTCACGTCATCCAGGGCGTCGAACAGCTCGAGCGTCTGGCTGGCCGAGAAGTGTCCCGCTTCCACGAAGGTCGCCGCCAGGTCGCGCAGCCCCTGCAGAGGCCGCCCGGGAATCTCCGGCGTGGCCAAGCCCGCCAACACGATCTCGATCGCCTGGTCCGTCTGTGGCGCCGAGAGCTGGCCGATCCGGCACCGAGTAGCCAGTTCGTCCATCGCCCGCGAAGCCAGTGCCCCTCCCTCCAGTTCCCTCAGCACCATGAACGTCGGGCGGAAACAGTACCACTCGGACCGGAACTTGCCGTGCAACTGGAGCAGCACAGGCACAATCGCGGCCAGCGCCAGCACCAGGCATATCCGACCGCCAAGAATCCACATAGGCCGCGGAGCCCGCTCGCCGATCAGGATCTTGTTCTCCGGTTGCGGGGTCATGCAGCGCGGACACTCGGTCAGCGGTCCGCCCGCGAGGTTGTGTTCGCACTTGTAGCAGTGCACCGAGTGCCCCTCGCGGTGTGTTGCGCCGAGGTACCAGACGATCGTGCCCACGATCGTCAGCAAGAGGAACATACCCGTCAGTACGGCGTAGATCATTCGCTGCTCTCTGGTGCCATCGGTTTTTGTGCCGCCAACTGATAGATCGCCCGGCCCTCGCGCAGGTACTTGATCTCGAAGTTGGTCTCGACCCGGCCTTCACGTACTCCCGCTTCGGGCACGTCAAAATCGGCCGGGAGCAGCCGGCTCTCTCGCCCGACGACCTCGCGGATCTGCTCAAAGTAATCGGCATGATCCGTCTGGATCGCCAGTCGCCCGCCGGGCATCAGCACCTCCGCCACCGCGGCCACAAACGCTGGCTGGATCAGGCGTCGCCGCTGGTGCCGTCGCTTGGGCCACGGGTCGGGGTGGTAGATGTGCAGGATGTGCACGCTGGCCGGCGGAAGGTGGTGTATCACCAGGTGCCGGGCGTCGGTGCGCATCAGCCGCACGTTGGTTATCCCCCAGCGGGCCATGCGGTCGGCGGCGTAGAGGAAGAACTTATTGGCGTACTCGATGCCCAGAAACCGACGGTCCGGCAGGGCCTGAGCCCGGCGAAGCAGGAAGCCGCCCTTGCCGCTCCCGATCTCCAGCTCCACCGGCTGACGATCCCCAAACAGAGCCGCGAAGTCCAGCATTTGTCCGGGTTCGGGCGGAGGTACGACAATGTCATCGACCGTGACCATGCGGCTATCTTCGGCCCAGTCGGCCGGCGGATCAACCACCTTGGTGAGGGGCCGCCGGTCCTCGCGGTTGTCGTGGGCCGGTTGGGTGGCGCGACAGGTATGCAAACGGGCATCGCTTCGCGGGAAACGCTACAATGCCCGCCGGCGCGAGACGGTCAAACGGGCGTCCATGCAACCGTCCGCTCGGACGCGACAGCAGGGAGTGATCTGCAAACAGGAGGAATCGCACATGTGTGGATTGCGAGCTTTGGTTCGGATGCTGGGAATCGTGGCTCTGGTCGTCCTGGCCTGCTCGGGCTGCGCGGCCGATCGCCCCATGACGATCCGCGTGCTGAGCTACAATATCCATCATGGCGAGGGCATGGATGAGCGGGTAGACCTCGAACGCATCGCCCGCCTGATCCGTGAGACAAACGCCGACCTCGTGGCTCTGCAAGAGGTGGACCGGGGTGTCAGGCGGACCAATCAGGTCGACGAGCCGGCCCGGCTTGCCGAGTTGACCGGTATGACCGCGGTATTTGAGCGGAACATCGTCTTCCAAGGCGGCGACTACGGGAATGCCGTGCTCAGCCGTCTCCCCATCGAGCGGCATCAGAACCATTACCTGCCGCAATCGCAGCCGGACGAGCAGCGCGGCGCACTGGAGGTGCACGTGCGGGCCGGCAACCGCAAGCTGGTCTTCTTCGCCACCCACCTCGATTACCGCGAGAACGACGCGGAACGCATGCTGTCCATCGAGCTGTTCGAGAAGCTGCTCGCACCCCTGCGGGAGATGCCGGTCATCATGGCCGGCGACTTCAACGCCCGACCCGACAGCCGGGTTATGGTCAGGGCCAGAACCATCCTCGTCGATACCTTCGACGTCGGCACCGGCCCGGGCTTCACCTTCCCCGCCAGCGAGCCCGATCGGCGGATCGACTACATCATGCACAACGGCCATCTCGACCTCCGCTGCGTCGAGTTCCGGGTGATCCCCGAGCCCGTGGCCTCCGACCATCGGCCTATCTTGGCCGTCTTCGAACTCGGCAAAGCCCCCAGGTAGCCGGCCACCAACAAGTTGGTTCGGTCCGGCCACCAACGAGTTGGCTTGGTTCCGCCGATCGGCGATTCGAGTTGCTCCTGCGATTGACGATCTGGCATGCTCCAGCTATACACTGGGCTTGGCCGGTGTCGCCCACCCGTCGGGCGAGGCCGGCGGGCACCGTCCCGAGTGGCGGAACATATCTTGCGTCCGAGTCGGTTCGAGACGGAAAGGTGAGGTGCGGCAATGATCATCGGCAAGCTGTGGCATACCCTCATGGCCCAGATCAACAAGCTGGCCAACGTCTTCTGGACGGCGGACCCCATCGCCCAGATGCAGTACGAGTACGATCTGGCCGTCGCCCAGCTCAAGGAGGGGCGAGAGGGACTGGAGCAATACCGGGCGCTCGTGGAGCGCGTTGGTCGGCAGGCGGCTGCCGACCGCGGGCATGTTCGCAGCCTCGAAGCCAAGGTCAAGGCCTACCTGCAGGCGGGCGATCGCGAGTCGGCCGCTCGCTTCGCCCTCGAGCTGCAGAAGGCCAGACAGGGCCTCGCCGAGAACGAAGAACAGCTCAAGATGCATGAGCAGGCCTACGACAACAACCTGTCGAAGATCCGACACGCCAGCGGCAAGCTCGCCAAGGTCAAGGAGAAGATCGCTCGTTACGACGCCGAGCTCAAGATGAGCCGGGCCGAGGCCGAGATGGCCAAGCTGGCCACCTCCTTCGACTTTAATGTCACCACCGATTTTGGGCAGATCGAGCAGGTCATCAACGACAAGATCAGCCTCAACCGGGCCAAGGCCCGCGTCGCCGCCGACATGTCCACCGAGGGCATCGTCGACGTGCAGCGCGAGCAGGCCATGGAACAGGCCCTGGCCGATCAGGCCCTCAAGGAGTTCGAGGTGGAGATGGGCCTGGTTACCCCGGCCACCGTCGGCGTCGAGGAAACCGCCAAACAGCTCGGGCCGAAGGTGACGGAGGAGGTGTAACTCAAACTGACCGATACGCGATAACGAGCCGCGGGCTTCAGCCCGCGCGGCTCTTTGGCCGCGATCAACGGTCGCCTTCCGCACGAGCACCGCGCGGGCTAAAGCCCGCGGCTCTTTGGAGTTGCGATCAGCGGTACCCGCAAACCGGTCAGGTTGAATCATAAGTGACGAGCATTGAGTGATGCGGCGGACTGCGGATCTCCGTCGCAAAAAGGCGAGCGAACTCATGACTGACCAGCCCACCCCACCCGCACCGCCCGTGTCTTCGCCCGGCACTCAATACTCATCACTCAGTACTCATCCCTCATCCCTCCGTACTCAGTACTCATCACTCCCCCCTTGGTACCCCGCCTGGGCCCGGGAATTGGCGGAAATGTACTTCGCCGGCACCACCTGCCTGTTCATCCTGCACGGTAACGTCCACGATCTGGTTCCCTACCGCGAGGGCAGCCAGGAGCGCTATGGCAGCCTGACGGAGTTCCTGGCCGGGCAGGTCTTCGGCGCGTGGGATGTCGTGCTCGGCTACGATCTGGGGCAAGGCCTGCGGCCGTTGGCGGGAGCCGACCCAGGCCGGCTCCAGACGATGATGCAGTATCTCACCGGTCGGCTGGGCGACCCGGCCCAGTGGCCTCGCGACCCTGAACGCGTGCTGGTTCTGCTCGATCGCCTCCTTGAGCGCAATCTTGTGGAGGACAAGCCCAACGAGCGGCGCAGCATCGGCCTGCTCTTCGACTATGCCCAGTACCTGGCGCCGGCTGGCGACGTCGGCACGCTCGCCCGTGGACAGGGCATGAGCCTCGTCCGCCTGCTGAGCTGGGCTCAGAACCCGTACATCAAGCGGGTGAACGTCGCCTTCTGCCTGGTGGCCGACAGACTGACCGAAGTCAACCATCGCCTGGTGCAGAGTGCCCACGTCGCGGCCATCGAGATCCCCATGCCCGACCGCGCAGCCCGCGAGAGCTTCATCCAGTGGGCCGCACGCGACCAAGTCGCCGCCGCCCCCGAGTCGGCCGAGCCCGCGCCCGCCCGGCTGGCCGACCTGTCCAGCGGCCTGAGCCTCATCAGCCTCAACGCCATCCTCGCGCAGGCCCGAGTGGCCGGCGCGGGTAGTGACCTCGCCCGTTTCCGCCAGCTCAAAAAAACCATGATCGAACGGCAATGCCAGGGCCTTGTCGAGTTCATCGAGCCTGGCCACTCGCTGGACCTCGTCGTGGGCCAGGAGGCGGCCAAGAACCGCCTGCGCGAGGATGCCGAGCTGATTACCCAGGGCCGGCTGGAAGCGGCGCCTATGGGGTACCTCTTCTCCGGGCCAGTGGGTACGGGTAAGACCTTCCTGGCCGAGTGCTACGCTGGCTCGATCGGTATCCCCTGCGTCAAACTGCGGAACTTCCGCTCCAAATATGTGGGCGAGACGGAGGGCAACCTCGAACAGGTCCTGACCGTCCTGCGTTCGCTCGGGCCGGTGGTGGTGATCATCGACGAGGCCGACGCCGCCCTGGGCAACCGGTCGGCGGACGGCGACTCGGGCACGTCCAGCCGGGTGTTCTCCATGATCGCCAGCCAGATGGGCGACACGCGGTATCGCGGGCGGATCGTGTGGATGCTCCTGACCTGTCGGCCGGACCTGCTGCCCATCGACCTCAAGCGGCAGGGCCGGGCCGAGGTGCACATCCCCCTCTTCTATCCGCAGAGCGAGGCCGAGGTGCAGGGCATGATCCGGGCCCTGGCCCGCAAGAACCGGATTGCCCTGGCGTCCGAAGGGCTGCCCTCGCTGCCGGTCGATCGGACGCTCAGCGGAGCCGATATCGAGAGTATCCTGCTGGCCGCCCAGCGACGCGTGCTGACCGCCGGCCGAGCGACCGTCGAGCCGGATGACCTCCGGCAAGCGGCCGACGAGTTCCTCCCATCGGTTCAGGGGTTGGAGAAAGAGCTGCAGGAGCTGGCATCCGTCCTGGAGTGCACGCAGCTCGGCTTCCTGCCGCCCGACTGGCGAGACCGAGTCACCCAACCCAACGGCCGCGGGATGCTGCAGGAGCGATTGCAGGCGATTCGGCAATTGCTGGAAGGGAAATGAGTACTGAGAGCTGAGTACTGAGCGATGAGGGCGAGAACGTCAATCAGAGCCGCGCCCGTGAGGAAGCGGTTCTTCTCGATCCGAGCCACCGCTTCTTCACGAGCGAGGCTCTGATTGCTGGTCTGGCTTTTGATGCACGTTCTGGGCGATGAATGTTGGACACGGGGCGAGGACAATAGCATGGCCAAGAAGAAGACCGGGAAGAAGGCGAGTGCGAAAAAGGTTGCCGGCGCTCGAAAGGCAGTCGCGGCGAAGGCCAAGCCCGTGAAGCGCGGCAAGAAGCAGGCACCCAAGAAGAAGCCGAGCACCAAGGCGGCCGGCGCACGGACCGCCAAGGCCGTCGCCAAGAAGCGACCGGCCGCTCGCAAGGCTGCCACGGGCAAAGCGGCCCCCAGGGCGGCGGCACCGAAGATCAGCGCCAACCGACCGAGTTGGCTTGACGAGGCCGCCCAGAAGCCGGTCATCGAGCGGTACGCCCGCCAGCTTACCTCTTTTATGGAAGCTATGGCCGACGGCGTGATCGAGGCCGGCGAGCTGCGCGATCAGGAAAATCGACTGGTGCGGCTGATGAAAGAGATCGAGCCGCAACTCGACGACGGACTGCACGTCCAGGTTACGAGGCTGCTCTGCGAGCTGACCGCCTACGACCTGATGCAGGTCTTGCACGCCATGCACGAGGCGCGGCCCAAGGTCGAGTTCCAGGGTTGACTGAGGCGACAATCGGTCGCACCGCGAAGATCGCCTCTCAGCGGGAACTCGCGTTACCTCATGTAGCAGCGGCAAATGCGACGGGCGGTCGAAGGCTTCGAAAATGGCGTGGGCATTATAATGGCCCGGCGCCGCACGATACGGTCCAATACCTCCCAGGCCTGCAGGTCCGCCTGGCGGGTCGCCAGCGAGTCCAAGCTTGAAGGAGGATGCCGCCATGCACCATCGCCAATTCCGTGGTTTCCGGGCTATCGGCCTGGCCAGAGGATCGGCTGGCACACGCGGTCCCGGCGGTTTCGCAGGTATCGTGGTCGTGCTGGCCCTTGCTATTTGGGCGGTGACCCGGCAAGAGCATTCATCGCCGGCTCCGAGAGTGACGCCCGCACCGGTCGCGGTCGCCCCACGACCCCACGCGGTCATCCCTCTGCCCGAGACCGAACAGCGGCTGTGCACCGCCGTCGCCATCCTGGTCGATACCTCGGGCAGCATGCGGGACGCCGTGCAGGACCACGACGGTCGGCCCAGGCCCAAGAGCGATATCGCCAAAGAGGCTCTCGCCCGTATTCTCGAGCATACCAGCCAATGGCAGCAGGCCAATCCCGATCGCGTGCTGCAAATCGGCGTATCCAGTTTCTCCAGTTCCGTCTCCCCGGTGTTGCCCATGGCGCCGTTTGACGCGAAGAGTGTCCCCGACGCCCTGCAACGCCTTCCCAGGCCAGCGGGCGGAACGGCCATTGGTAGGGCCCTTCAGGTCGCCTTCCAATCGCTCTACCAGTCCGGGTGCGTGCGCAAGTACGTCGTATGCATCACCGACGGGCAGAATACCTCCGGCCCGCCGGCCGATCGGGTCGCCCGGCAGTTGTACGCTCAGACCGCGGGCGAGGTCGAGTTGCACTTCGTGGCTTTCGATACCTCGGCGGGTTACTTTGACTTTCTCAACGCGGTCAACGGCTTCGCGGTCGAGGCCGCCGACGCGCCCCAACTCCAGCAGCGGTTGACGGATATTTACGAGAAGCGCATTCTGGCGGAGGCCATGCCGGCCGAAAAGGAAGATTAGACGGCTCCCAATGGAGGATGATCCGATGGCAGCAGGACAACCGAAACCCGCGTTCTACTTCGTGCTCATCATCGTCGTGGCCGCGCTGGTGGCGTTCGCCATCTATCGCAGCGACATCTTCGCGCCCAAGGGGGGCGAGCCAACCACGGGCGAGCCACTCGCTCAGGCGGTGGAGGACCCCCTTCAAACCGACGGCATCACCACGGTCCAGGAGTACACCTTCCTGCCCACTGAACGGCTGCCGGAGGTCAAAGGCACGTCGGCGTACAAGCCGTTGACCGACAACACGGTTCGCTTTGCTCTGAATGTCTGGGCGGGCTGGGCACCCATCATCCTCGCCAACAACGGGTTCGGCCCGGGCAAAGTATGGAAGGCCCCCGGCGGCGAGGAGTTCAAGGTCGAACTGGTGCTGATTGATAACCCCGTGGCCATGCGCGACGCCTACGCGGCCGGCGACCTGCACATCGGCTGGGCCACCCTTGATATGGTCCCGCTGTTCATGGACGGCTTCGTGGACAGCAGCGGTAAGCCGCGCGATAGCCGGGTCATGCCGCGCATCTTCCAGCAGGTCGATTGGTCCAATGGTGGCGACGGTATCGTCGTTCGCGACCACATCAAGACCGTGACCGACCTCCGCGGCCAGAAACTGGTGCTCGCCCAGAACTCGCCCTCGCAGTATTTCGCGCTGAACATGCTCGTGGCCGGCGGCATCCAACCCTCCGAAGTCAGCATGGTCTACACCGAGGACGCCTTCCAAGCCGCCGCGGCGTTCAACGCTCAGAAGGATATCGCCGGCGCCGTCTCCTGGGCCCCGGATATCTACAACCTCGAGAAGGTGCGCGGCAACCGCATGCTGGTCACTACCGCCACCGCCAACAAGTTGATCGCCGATGTGTGGTTCGCCCGCGCCGACTTCGCCCACGACCATCCCGCGATCATCGAGGGGCTGGTCCGCGGTATCTTCGACGCCATGGAGGAGCTCAAAGACGAAAGCCGTCGCAAGCAGGCTGCCGAGCTCATGGCTGTCGGCTACAACATCCCCGCCAGCGAGACACTGGCCATGTTCGGCGACGCCCACAGCACCAACTGGGCGGAGAACTTCCAGTTCCTCCTCAACCGCAACAACCCCGCCAACTTCGAGCGGATCTGGAACCAGTCGTATTACCTGTATCGACGCATCGGGGCCATCCGCCACCAGCCGGTGCCCTTCGATCAGGTCATGGACTTCTCGGTCATCCAGAAGCTCGGACAGGAGGAACGCTACGCCTCGCAGAAGGATGAGTACACCGTGCGATTCACGCCCGCCAGCGCGGGTACCATCCGAGCCGAGGAGGAGATCCTCACCAACACGCAGTTCATCCACTTCTTCCCCAACAGTTGGGAGCTGGACAAGAAGATCACCAAGAAAGTGGATGGCAAGGAGGTCGAGGAGCTCTACGACCCGAACGTCGATTTCGTGCTCGAAGATATCGCCAAGCTGGCAGGCCAGTTCGGGGCCGCCCGGATTATTATCCAGGGCCACACGGATTCTTCGATGCGCGGACAGGTGCCCGCCAGCCTGGTCAAGGAGCTCTCGCTCAACCGGGCCAACGCGGTCAAGGAGTCCCTGGTGCGCAAGTACAGCCTGGACCCCAACCAACTCGCCGTCGAGGGCATGGGCTGGGATCGGCCCGCCGACGCCACCGACCCCGAAAACCATACCCGCAACCGCCGCGTCGAGGTCAAAATCTACCCCGCGGAGAGCCCCGGTTGAGCGGAGAAGGCAGAAGGCAGTAGGCAGAAGGCAGTAGGCAGAAGGCAGTAGGCAGTGGGCATAAGGAAGAAGGCATAAGGAAGAAGGCGCTCAGCATTCGTGAGAAGTGACGAACGACGAGCGGGTAGCGTGATCGTGTGGCACTGCTCTGTGAGCAGTGTCTGCGTGTGCATGGCCATCTGGCAAATGCCCGACCTAAGGGAGCGGTTCTTCTCGGCAGCGAGCGACCGTTCCCTTGCAGTCGTCGCTCTGAAAAGGCGTCTCGCACACCTTCTGATCCAATGAGTTGACCTTTATGTTCAGCGGTTTCTTCAGATTGCGTCGCGAGGTGGCGTGGTGGCAGGGGCTCCTGTTCGCCCTCGGCTGCCTGTTGACTGTTCTCGGGGTCTGGTGGCTGGCGACCCATGGTGAGCCGGAGCAGCGGTTGCTCAGTCCCACCGTGCTGCCCAGTCCCCACGAAACCTTCGCCACCTTCCCCGAGTTGTGGTTCGACCGGGCACTCACCCGCAACACGCTGGCCAGCCTGCGGCGAGTCGCCTTGGGATTCGGTCTGGCGACCGCGGTAGGCGTACCCCTGGGCATCCTCTGCGGCTGCTTCCCCTTCCTGCGGGCCTTCTTCGCCCCGGTTTCGATCTTCGGCCGCAATATCCCCGTCGCCGCCCTGATCCCGCTGACCTTCTCACTGTTCGGCATCGGCGAGCTGCAGAAGATCATGTTCATCTTCATCGCCTGCGTGGCGTTCATCCTCTCAGATTCCGCCCGGGCCATCGCCGAGGTGCACGACCGCTACATCGATACCGCCTACACCCTCGGGGCGGCCCGGCGACAGGTGATCCTCAAGGTACTCGTCCCGCTCGCCTTCCCGAGCATCTTCAACTCGCTGCGCCTGCTGTTCGGGCTGGCGTTCGGCTACATCATGCTGGCCGAACTGGTCAAGTTCGGTGGCGAATCCGGCGGCTTGGGTGACATCATCATCACCTCGCAACGCCGCGGCCCCAAGGAGCACATCCTGCTCGTCCTGATCATCATTCCCATCGTCGCCCTGGCGATTGACCGAGGGCTGTTCTGGATTCAGCGGGAGCTGTTCCCGCATCGGTACGGCGGCTCAGGTATCCTCAACCGGGCGGTGCATGTGCTTCTCGTGGGCTGGGAGCGATTCAAGTTCCTGCTGGTCAAACCGACGCCGGTGGCCGCGATCCGCCAGCCGACCCCCTCCCAGGAGAAAGCCTCATGACCCAGGGCACCCCGACGCCCACACCGCAACCCGTCGATCCAGACGCAGGCCCGATCGGCGTCAGCCGCGTGATCGATCACCCGCCGATCCCGGCGAAGCTGGCCGGCCCGCCGGTGGTCGAGTTCCGCAACGTCACCAAGACCTACAACGCCGGCCGACCCAACGCCCACACCGCCATCCGCGACGTCAGCTTCGTGGTTCAGGATATCAAAGATGTCGGCGAGTTCGTCTGTGTCCTCGGCCCCAGCGGGTGCGGCAAGAGCACGGTTCTCCGGCTTATCGCCGGGCTCGAACCGCAGCACCCGGCCACCACGGGCGAGGTGCAGGTTCTTGGTCGGCCCGTCACCGGTGCGGGGGCCGACCGAGGCATGGTCTTCCAGGACTATACCAGCTTCGACCACCGCACGGTGTTGGACAATGTGACCTTCGGCCTCGAGTGCCGCGGCGTCAGCCGGAAAGACCGCCACGACCTCGGCCGCCAGTGGATCCAGCGCGTCGGCCTCAACGTCGACGTCGATCAATACAAGTACCCCCATGAGCTGTCCGGCGGCATGCGCCAGCGCGTGGCCATCGCCCGGACCTTGATTCTTCGCCCGCGAATCATTCTCATGGATGAGCCCTTCGGCGCTCTGGACCCGCACACGCGGATGAACATGCAGGATCTGCTCGTGACCCTGTGGCGGGAGGTCGAGGCGACGGTGTTCTTCGTTACCCACTCGATCGAAGAGGCGGTGTACTTAGGTGACCGGGTGTACATCATGAGCAACTCGCCGGGCACCCTGCTGCGGGAGATGGAGGTCGAGCCAGCCAATCGGCCATCCAGGCAGATGCAACGCGAGCCACGCTTCCAGGAGACCGTCGCCTATATCCGCGACCTGATCAGCGAGCTCGAAGAGAGCCGCGCGGCTGAATGAGTGAATGCGTGATCGGCATGTGGTGTGTCACAGCCGCGACCGCTGAGCAGAGCCGCGACCGTAAGGGAGCGGTTCTTCTCGACAGCGAGCAACCGCTCCCTTACCGTCGCGGCTCCGCAAAGGTCTCTCGCCCGCTCGCTGAGGAGTGCCGAGGTAGAAAGTGACAAGTGAAAGCACCGTGTCTCCAACGTGTACCGGGGAAGAACATCACCCGTGCGACTGGGTAAGTATCTCAAGACCGCGTTCATCAACCGATGGAACCTGCTGCTGTTCCTGGCGGGGATGGGTTTCGCCCTGCTCAGCGGGCGATTCGACGTAGCCGGTCCGCTGGTGCTGGCGACCGAACTGGCCTACCTCGGCCTGATCGGTACGCACCCGCGCTTCCAGGCCTACGTCGAGGCCCAGGAGGCCAAGATCGACCGCCAGGGCCGTCAGCTTGCCGTCGACACCCACCAAGTCGTCCAGCAGATCCTCCGATCCCTTCCTAAGGCATCGGTGCAGCGGTTCGAGAGCTTGCGGGCCCGCTGCGCCGAGTTGCGACAACTGGCCATCGAGATGCGCGATCCTCAGCAATTGGGCGACCCGCCGCCGCTGGAGGCCCTCCAGTTGGCAGGCCTCGACCGGCTCTTGTGGATCTACCTGCGACTGCTGTTCACACAGTATTCCCTCGATCAGTTCCTCCAGAAAACCGACGAGCAGCGCATCCAGGCGGACATCCGGGCGATCGAGGCTCGCCTGGCCGCCCTGGCCGACAAGGGCGACGACACACAGCGGCAGCGATTCAAAGCAGTCTTGCAGGATAACCTGGATACCTCCCGTACGCGGTTGGCGAACGTACAGAAGGCCCGCCAGAACTGCGAGCTTGTCCTGCTGCAGCTCGACAGCCTGGAGAACAAGATCCGCTCACTCAGCGAGTTGGCGATCAACCGCCACGAGCCCGATTTCATCTCCGGGCAGGTGGACCAGGTCGTCTCCAGCATGGTCCAGACCGAGCAGACCATGACCGAGCTGCAGTTCATCACCGGGCTGGACACAGCCGAGGATCACGTCCCGGAAATGCTCCGCCGACCGGTCACGACCGCAAGTCACTGATACCCCACGGCCGAAAAAGGTGTCAGGAACCTTTTTCGCCGGCCCGATGGGCATTGGTTGGCGCCTTGCCCGGCGAGGGCTATGATGACTTCCGGTCCTGGTGACGGCCGGTCCCGAGGTGCTTCTAAATGTTTAATAGAAAAATAGTTAGGTTTTCTTGGGCGATGGTTCTGGCGTCCTGCGTGGTGGGCGGTTGCCGGTGCTCACGGGATGATTCCGACGCCAGCGACGCCCAGATCGACCGCCAGACCCTGGTGGAGGAGGCTCCCCACGCGCCGCGTCCCCATGTGATCTTCCCCGCCGGAGTCCATGGGGGCGACGCGAGCCTGAACGCGTTCGTCGAGCATGTCCTGCAGGTGTGCCAGATGGGGGATTACGACGCGTTTCGCCAGCTCTTCGGGAGCATCTACGAGCCGACCAGTCTCGCCAATTTCCGACGCATCTGGCCGCAGGTCAAGGAGATCGAGATCCAGCGGATCCACGCCGGTGAGGGAGACCCACCAGCGGTGTACGTGGTCGAGGCCCAAGCCAGGCTGCGGCAGGAGGATCGCAAGGGGCGTAAAGAAGTGAACCTGCCGATCATGATTTTTCGAGAAGGAGATCATTGGCGGTTGGGGCCCGTGCCCAAGGAGTTCCGGGATCGGGTCGGGCTGACCTCTACGGCTCCGAGCACGGGGCAAGAAACGGATAGCGGGCAATGAATGTCGCGTGAGCAGGTGGACGCCGCGCGGGCTGATTGAGTTATCGGTCGTGTTGGAGCCTGCGTCTGAGGGGGGAGGCGGGTGTATAAGGTGGGCGAGGGCAAACCCTGAGCGGTTGCAGTGCGCCGATGCTTGGCCTCGTATGTCTTGGAGGCCGGGCGATTGCGGACAGGCGGTAATGGGCTGCTGCCGGGCAGGTTGTCGTACCTCTGAGAGAATTCTCGATGCGAATGCGATGGCTTATTGCGGGGTCGGTTTTTGTGGGGGCCGGCTGGGCTTGGGTTGCGTTGGCGAACCCGGTGGGTGAACCTGGGCAAGCGGGTGAACCGGCTTCACTGATTCGCGCGACGCTTCGGGCGGATCGGGCGGTGGTTCAAGCCGGCCGACCGGTCTGGGTCGAGTTCTCAGTGACCAATTTGACGGATCAACCGGTCACGCTGCGCGTGCCTGGCGGTACGGTGAAGAACACAGAATGTGGAGAGATCGGGTTGCCGCTCGGGCATGTGTTCAGTGGCCCACAGCATTCAGCTCTCAGCATCCAGAACGTGCATGGCGACCGGTATGATGCCCAGGTCATGGTACCGCCGCCCGCTCCGGTGGCGGAATTGCAGCTTGCGCCGCGTGCGAGTCTTGGCACGCGGGTCGACGTGTCGCGGTATTACGAGTCGCTCCGTCGGCCTGGCAAGTACACGCTGGTATGGCAGCCTTATGATGGGATCGTCAGTTCCGCCCCGCTGGCGGTCCAGATCCTGGCTGAGCGGCAGGCGGCTATTCTGACGGAGTTCGGCAAGATCACCCTCCGATTCTACTACGAGGAAGCGCCCAACCACGTGGCGAATTTCATCCAGTTGGCGGAGACCAAGTTCTACGATAACCTGACGTTCCACCGCGTGGTGCCGGGCGGGCTGATTCAAGGGGGTGATCCACGTGGTGATCGGCGGGGGGTCCGGCCGGACGGCGTGCGGCTCAAGGCGGAATTCAGCCGCATTCCCTTCGAGTTCGGGACGGTGGGGATGGCTCGGTCGCCCCGTGATCCCGACTCGGCAAGCTGCCAGTTCTTCATTTGCCTCGCACGTCAGTCGGCCTTTGACGGCAACCAAACGGCGTTCGCGTATGTCATAGGGGACGAATCGTTCGAGACCCTGCGGCGGATCGCCGTCGTGCCGACCACTTCGGACGATCAACCTCGTCAGCCGGTTTACATTCGGGCCATTACCCTGGAGAATGTACCGGTCCAGGAGTGGGGGCACGAGCCCACCGGCCCTCGGCCGTCCAAGCCGACGGGTAGCCGACCGGCCGATGTCACCCACGCGGGACCGAGCGAGGATCCGGCCACAGTCATCGAGCGGAGGCTGGAAGACCTCGCGGCGGATTCCGCCGACCCCACCACTCAGCCCGCCGATCCGTTTGGCGAGCCCTGAGCGGGCGCAGGCGGCCGGCTGAAGTCAATGAGTCGAGGCCCCGGATCATCGGCATTGGGGGCCGGGTCCCATGCAATGGAGCCGCGGGAAAACGGGTCAGGACCGAGAGGTAGCAGCCCAGCCTGCATGTTCCAGGTGCCGTGGCCAACCTGGCCCTCAATGCCGTTGATCCGAAGCGTGGGAAGGAACCGCGTCCCCGATGGCTTACACCGTTCTTGCCAGGAAGTACCGCAGTTGGACGTTCGATGAGCTGGTCGGCCAGGAAGCGGTCGCGACCACGCTCAAGAACGCGATCACCAGCGGCCGCATTGCCCATGGGTATCTGTTCTGCGGAACACGCGGGGTGGGCAAGACTTCCGCGGCGCGGATTATGGCTCGCTCGCTGAATTGCCTGGCCAGTCCCGGCCCGACGGTGAGCCCCTGTTGCGAGTGCGAGTCCTGCACGAGCATCTCCGAGGGCCAGGATGTCGACGTGATCGAGATCGACGCGGCCAGCAACACCGGCGTGGACAACATCCGCGAATTGCGGAGCAACACGGTATTTCGGCCGGCCCGTTCGCGGTTCAAGGTTTACATCATCGACGAAGTGCACATGCTGAGCACGGGGGCCTTCAACGCGCTGCTCAAGACGCTGGAAGAGCCGCCCGGGCACGTGAAGTTCATCCTGGCGACGACGGATCCGCAGAAGGTGCCCGCGACGATTCTCAGTCGGGTGCAGCGGTTCGACTTTCGGACAATCAGCGTAGACAAGATTGCCGCGCACTTCGACGCGATCCTCAAGAAGGAAGGGATCGAGGCGGACGCGGCGGTCACGCGGCGAGTGGCCCGGCTGGCGAACGGGTCGATGCGTGATGGGCTGTCGTTGCTGGACCAGTTGCTGGCCATGGGCAGCGGTCGGCTGACGCTGGAGATGATCGAGGATGTTCTGCCGACTCCGCACGACGAGCAATTGATGCGGCTGATTGGGCAGTGGGCGGATCGTGACGCGGCGGGGGCCCTGACCTCTGCGGACACGGCCTTGGCCGCGGGTTACACCCTCGAACGGTTGACCGAGTCGCTGGCGGAGCAGGTCCGCATGCTGATGCTGTTGCACATCTGCGGCGATCAGACGGAGCTGATCGACGTGGGCGGTGCGGTGCGGCAGGAGATGGCCGCCCTGGCGAAACGGTTTGAGCCTGAGGCGTTCGTGTACATGATTGCCGTTCTGGAGGAGCTTCGCCGGAACGTGCGGTTCAGCGCTTTGGGGCGGTCGTTGCTGGATGCGACGATGGTTCGGCTGGCGAGCGCGGTAAGTTACCGCTCTATTCAATCATTGCTTGAGGAACTGGGGGGTGCGGGTGGTGCTCCGGTGGCCAATGCCGCTGTGCCGGCAGGGCGCCCGGCTGCGGGCGCTCCGCAGGCCAGCGTCCGCTCGGCTTCCGCGCCTGTCGCGACGCGTGCTGCATCGAAGCCGTCGGGTGGATCCTCCGAGCCCGCACCGCGGTCAACGCCGGCTGCATCGGTTCCCGCGCCCGCCGCTCGACGCGGGGCCAAGCCCGCCAGCCAGGAGGATCTGCGGTATGCCCGATCGGAACCGGTGGTCCGCGAGGCCCTGGACCTGTTTGGCGGCACGCTGATCAACGTGGAGCGGGTTGGGCAGGCCCGGGCGGATCAGCCGACCGGTGAGGCGGACGAAGACGTTTCGAACGGCACGGATACGGAAGACAAGGGGTAAGCCTCGCAGGTCTGTTGAGATCGGGCGAGTGCAAGGAGATACGGGCATGTTTGGCGGATTGGGCAACCTGGGTGCCATGTTGAAGCAGGCCAAGTCGCTGCAAGAGAATATGCAGAAGATGCAAGAGACTCTCGCCCAGCAGCGGTTCGAGGCCGAGGCCGGCGCGGGCATGGTGAAGGCCACGGTCGACGGCCGGGGCGAGTTGGCGGGAATCCGGATCGATCCCCAGGCGGTGGGGGACATCGAGTTGCTCGAAGATATGGTCAAGGCGGCGGTGTGTGCGGCCGTCCGTAAGGCGCAAGACGGCATGAAGGCGGAGATGGCCCGTCTGACCGGCGGGATGGATCTTCCCGGGTTGTCGCAGCTCCTTGGGCAGGGCGGATGATCGGCGGTCGCCGAGTTCGGACAACTTCATCACGAGCTCGGAGGACAAGCAACGGAGTACGCAACGAGCCCGGAGCGCGGGCGACGGGATGCGGCAACGAGCCCGGAGCGCGAGCGACGGGATGTGGAGCGTCAGCGACGTACTCTCGTGTCCCCCGCGTTACCCGCTCGCTCGCGCTCGGGGCTCGTAACCCGCTCGCTCGCGCTCGGAGCTCGTTGCCCACTCGCTCGCGCTCGGGGCTCGTTGCCCGCTCGCTCGCGCTCGGGGGCTCGTTGGGGAGGCGGTGATTGTGGCCGAGTTAGCTCATGGGATCCCGGAGCCTCTTGCACGCCTCATGGCCGAGCTGACCCGCTTGCCGGGCGTCGGTCCGCGCAGCGCGGAGCGTATCGCCTTTCATCTGCTTCGTGTGCCGCGTGAGGAAGCGCTCCTGTTAGCGGACGCGATCCGCGCGGTTAAGGACAAGCTGCGGCATTGCGGTACTTGCTGCAACCTCACGGACGAGGATCCCTGCGCCATCTGTCGAGACGCGCGACGCGAGCACGGGGTAATCGTGGTGGTTGAGCAGCCCAAAGACGTGATGCTGCTCGAGCAGACGGGCTTGATCCGCGGCGTGTATCACGTGCTCATGGGTCACATTGCGCCGCTCGAGGGCATCGAGCCGGCCGACCTGACGATTGATGCCCTCATTGGCCGGGTCCGCCGTGGCGATGTTCGCGAAGTGGTCCTGGCGACGAACCCCAACCTGGAAGGCGATGGCACCGCGCTGCATATCTGTGAGGTCCTCAAGCCTCTTGGCGTGCAGGTGACTCGTCTGGCCCGTGGTCTGGCGGTGGGTTCGCAGGTCGAATACGCCTCCCGAGCCATGCTTGAGGCAGCCATTACCGGGCGGACGCCGATGGGGTGAGGAGCCGCAACCGCGTCAGAGCCGCGACCGTAAGGGAGCGGTTTCGCTCTGCCGAAGAACCGCTCCCTTACGGTCGCGGCTCTGATGCACCAGTCGCTTCCCGCACGTTCTCTTGCGCACAAACGCCGCGCGGGCTGAAGCCCGCGGCTCCTTCTTGCGCACAAGCACCGCGGCTCCTTCTTGCGCACAAGCACCGCGCGGACTGAAGCCCGCGGCTCGTTGGACGGTAACCCGTGGCTGGCTGGAAGGCGGTTCGCGCAGGGTGGTCGGTCGGGCGGAGCCGAGGCTGTGCCGGCGGTGGAAATGCGGTATAATGTGGGCGAGGTGTTATGTCTCAGTTTATGTCGCAACATCTGTCGCTGGGGCTTCGACAGGAGCAACGGCTCACGCCGCAGCTCATCCAGTCGATGAACATTCTCCAGCTCCCGCTGCTCGCCTTGGAGGCCAAGGTGCGCGAGGAGATGGAGCGCAATCCTGCTCTGGAGGAGGATGGCGACTACGGTCCTGCGCCGGAGCCGGAGTTGCCGGCTCGGATCGAGGAACCGCTCTCGGACGCCGCGGCCGCCGCAGCCGCCGAGCAGCAGCATGAGGCGGATGCGTTTAGCCGGTTGGAGCGGCTGAGCCGGGAGTATGATTTTGACGACAGCGATCAGTCCTTCGGCCGGCGGACCGCGGGTGACGGCGAGCGTGACGCCAAGATGGATGCGATGGCCAACACCGCCAGCCGGCCGGAGTCGCTGAACGAGTACCTTCAACGGCAGTGGGCGTTTGTCGAGGTGGATGGTCGGACGCGGCAGGCGGGCGAGCTGATTCTGAGCTACATCGACGATGAAGGGTATCTGCGCACGCCTTTGCAGGAGATCGCTGAGCAGCAGGTTCCGCCGTTTTCGACCGAGGAGATGGCTGAGGCCCTCAGTTGGGTACAGACTTTGGACCCGCCGGGCATTGGGGCGCGGGAACTGCGTGAGTGTCTGTTGCTCCAGATCGACGCCCTGGAGGGCAACCATGAGCTCGAGCGTGTGTTGGTGGAGAACCACCTGACGGACATTGAGAAGAATCGCTACCCGGCGATCGCGAAGGCGACGGAACAGAGTATCGATGTGCTCAAGGAGGCGGTTCGTCAGCTTGGCAAGTTGCATCCGCACCCGGGTCTTCTGGTTGTGGAGCGGCAGGTTCCGCGGATTACGCCGGATGTGATTGTGGACTATGCCGAGGATGGCGAGGCGTACACGGTTCGGCTGGCTCGGGGCAATTCGCCGCGGTTGCGGATTTCGGAGACTTACCGGCGGATGCTGGCCGAGGCCCGGCAGGACAAGGACGCGAAGGAGTTTCTGCGCAAGAACATCGAGTCGGCGGGTGCGTTGATCGACGCGATCGCCTATCGGCGTAGTCGATTGCTGGAGGTGGCCGAGGAGGTAGTCCAGCGGCAGCAGGATTTTCTGGAAATGGGTCCGGCCGGTCTCAAGGTACTGCGCATGAGTGAGCTGGCCGAGAAGCTCAAGTGCGATCCCTCGACTATCAGTCGCACGGTGGCGGAGAAGTACATCCAGACGCCGCGCGGGATCTACCCGTTGCGTTCGTTTTTCACCGGTGGGACGGAGTCGGATAACGGCGAAGTGACCAGTTGGGACAGTGTGAAGGTGCGGGTGAAGGAGATCATCCAGGGCGAGGACAAGAAGGACCCGCTGAGCGATGACGAGGTGGCCGCCCGGCTCAAGAAAGAGGGGCTGGATGTTTCCCGCCGGACCATCGCCAAGTATCGTCAGCAACTGCATATCCCATCCGCCCGTCAACGAAGAGATTTTTAGCTCTGTGTTTCCGGGCGTGCGGGGCATGAGGCAAGGCGACAGAGGCTAATTCACCCCGGCGTTTGGGACAGCGGCATGGCTGCGTTGAAAGTTGGATTGATGGGGCTGGGTCGCGGCGGGCAGCGGGTCGCGGAGGTTCTGCTGCACAGCTCGTGGTGCGAGTTGGTCGCGGTGGGCAGTTCGAAGCCGGAGCGCATCGATCTTTTCACCAGTCGCTATCCGGGGATTGCCGCATATAACGATTTTCGCTTGTTGATTGTGTCGAGCACGTTGGACGCGTTGTTTGTCGCGGCCCCGCCGTACCTGCGGAGCAAGTACCTGGCTTTGGCGGCGGAACGGGGTGTGCCGGTTTGGATGCTCCCGCCGCCGGCGAGGCGGTTTCAGGAGGCACTGGAGGTTCTCCGGCCTTTCGAGTCGGCGGGGTGCCCGATTGTCGTGTCTCGCAGTTGGGGAATTGAGCCTGGCTTGCAGTGGGACGCGTTGGGTTTGGACCGGATCGGGCGGTTCTTCTTCGGGCGGGCGAACGTGATGATGTGCCGGGATGAAGACCTCGACTGGCGCGGCGACTTGCAGCGCGCGGGCGGGGGTGTGCTGCTGGATCGTGCCTATCCGATCGTGGATTGCCTGGTTCAGGGCATGGGCATGCCGAGCACGGTGTATGCCCGGACGTCGGGGGGCTTGCGCGCGGGCGATCGGTCGTCCTATGATACGGAGGACACGGCGGGCCTGGTATGCCAGTTTGCCCACGGCGGTTTGGCGGTGTTGAGTGCCTGCTGGACGGCGGGCCCGGCTCAAGAGTCGCTCGATCTGCACGGGGCGGACGGGGCGGTGCACATCGATGCTCGCGAGGTGGTGGTGGGCGACCGTACCGGGCAGACGGAGGTAAGTCGGCAATCGCGTCCGGAGAACGTGTTTCGGCCGCAGATTGAGGATTTCCTCAACGAGCTGGCATCGTCGCCTCGGAGGATGCGTTCGACGCTGCGGCAGCACCTGCCGACGCTGGCCTTGATCGAGGCGGCGTATCTATCAGCTCGCACCGGTCAGCCGGAGAGCTTGGCGACCATCTTCGACATCCACGACGTGTCCTTGCCGAGCGCTTGAAGGTGAGCGCTTGAAGAAGCAGGGGCGGCGAGGGGGGACGCGAGACGCCGCCATCGTATCACATCGCAGCATGGCCCATCAGAACGAGAATAGGGTAGCACTGCTCATCGGAACGACAGCAGGGCAGCATCGCTCGTCAGAGCGACAGCAGGGTAGCATCGCTCATCAGAACGACAGCAGGCAGTGCCAGATGTAGACGTAGCCTAGGCCGTCGATGTCCTCCCATACTTTGCGGACCAGCCGCGGGTCGCCGGTGATTGGCGGGAGTTCATCGAGCTTCCGTTCCCAGGGGATGCACACACCCGGCTTGCGGGCGAGGTGGTCCACGCAAAGGGAGCTATTCGGCGGGATGGTTGTGTCTGCGTCGGGCATGGTTGATTGCTCCGGGGGCGGAATCATGAAGCTCAAATCTGAGATCTCGAATCGCGGATTTCAAATTTGAAATCCTCATTCTGCATTCCACGTTTGGCATTCACCCTTCCACGTTTCACATTCTCCATTCCACTTTCCCTCATCTCACGCGCTGCGGGAGTACACGCCGTACTCGCGGGTGAAGTCGGTCAGAGCCCGCACGTTTTCGACTTTGGCGTCGTTCTGGATGATGGCGCTGGCGTCCATGATGTATCCGCCGTCTGGGGCGACCTCGTCGATGATTCTTTTGCAGCAGGCCCGCACGTCGTCGGGGGTGCGGTAGGCCAGCAGCCAATTGGGGATGCCGCCGCTAAGGCAGAACTTGTGGCCGATGGCTTTGTGGATCTCGAAGATGTCGCCCTTGTCGGCGTGGTAGATGATGCTGCCGTCGGGCAGCTCGGCGAAGGCGTCGAGGTGGCGGTTCCAGTCGCCCTCGGCATAGAACAGCACCTGGTGCCCGCGGGCCCAGATTTCCTGGATGATCGGCTTGAGCGTCGCCCAGTAGAACTTGCGGAACTGCTCGAAGGAGATGAAGGGCACGCAGCCGCGGTGCATCCAGATGGTGATGGGCACGTTCTTCTCGGGATCGGCCCCCGACAGGGCCACGTGCAGCAGGTGTGGCATGAGGGCCTCGCAGGCGGCGAGCACCTTGTCGGGCCGCTCGAAGAGGTCCATGCTCAGCCCGACGTATCCGCGGAGCTTGTCGGCGAGGATGTCGAACGGGGCCTTGAGGATGCCGGCGATGGCGGAGACGGTTCCGCTCTCGGCCCGCAGCCGGGCCGCCTGGGTTCCGAACCCGCCGAAGTACGACAGCATGGCCATGCCGCCCTTGAGGAACGAGAGGTTGTTGCGGAAGGTCGAGGGAGCCCCGATCGGCTGCACGTCCGCCGAGACCCGCGGCAGCCAGACGTTGAACAGGAATCCTGTGGGATCCTCGATGAGGGCGTCGTACTCGTCGGGCCGCATGAAGGCGTCGCCCTCCGATGGTTCCCTATACTGGAATCCAGTGTCGGCGGGGACGTCGATGCCGGGCACGGCGTAGTACTTGAGGCCGATCGCCTGGGTCAGGCCGGTCCAGACGTAAACCATGTTGCCGACGACCGCGTCCCAGTCGAAGTCGGCTGCGCACTTGCGGGCGGCGGCGAAGGCCTTCTCGTAATCGTGGGTCACCTCCTGGCAGGTGTAACCGGCGTATCGGGCGGCGAACTCGGCCACGAAGGGGCGAATGGGGATTCGGTCGGGTTTGCCGTTGCGCATCGCGGTGACATAGCGTTTGAGGCGGTCGGCATAGAGTTGTTCGGTATTCTGAGGCACAGGAGGTTCTCCTTGCGCTTTTCCGATCGGGGTTAACGGGTATGGTATCGGCCAGTGGTGCCCGCGACAAGGGAAGGCAACCTGGCTGGTGCGGAGGGTGAAAGCTTATCGGGGTTGGGCCTGACGGGCGGTTGTGTGCCGAGGGTGTGCTGCGCGACTCTGGGTATGCTATTCAACGCCTTCGGTGCTATACGGTGTCGCCGTTGTGTGGCGGGGATGGCCACCTGCTCTGGGCATGGGGACTTCGTTGCTCCTTCGTCAGTGGGTATTGCCTTGTCCCTGGCTTTTGTCGTGCCCTGCCGGGGCGGGTATCATTCGCCGTAGAAAGGTGAGGGTGACATGATGAGTAGTGTATTGGCATCGGTGGCGGTGGTGATGTGCATGAGTGCGACGGACGGCACGGCGGAGTTTCGGTCGGCCAAGGCGGTCTGGCCGGCGGGGCGGGAACGGGAGATGAACGTCCAGGTCGCGTTTCGGGCGGTGGTGCGGCCGGTGGCCGGCGAGCGGGTGACGCTGCGGCTGACGGCATCGAGCCTGTACCGGGCTACGGTGAACGGGCGGTTCGTGGGGCATGGCCCCGCTCGTGGGCCGCATGGCTGGTTCCGCGTGGATGAATGGGATCTGACGCCGCTGCTGGCCGACGGCGAGAACGTCGTCGGCCTCGAGGTGGCCGGCTACAACAGCAACAGCTTCTACCTACTGGATGTGCCGTCGTTCCTCCAGGCCGAGGTGTCGGCTGGCAGCCGTGTGCTGGCCTCGACCGCGGGTGAGGGTACGCCGTTTGAGGCGGCCATCGTCACGCAGCGCGTGCAGAAGGTGCAGCGTTACAGCTTCCAGCGGCCGTTTTCGGAGGTGTACCGCCTCGCCCCGGTGTGGGATCGCTGGCGACTTGATCCGCGGGCGGCGTTCGAGAAGGTCGCCTGCGCGGTCCTTGAATCACCGGCCCTGCTGCCCCGGCGGGTACCCTACCCGACTTTCGACCGGCGGCCGCTGGTCTGGCATGTAGCCGAGGGGCGGCTCGAAACCGGCCGGGAAGTGAAAGAGCCCTGGAAGGACCGCAGTCTGACCGGCATCGGCGAGCGGCTCAAGGGCTACCCGGAAAGCGAGCTGGCGACCATCCCGTCGCTCGAGTTGCAGACCGTCGGCAACGCCACGCGGACCAGCGTGGATCAGGCCATCTCGGCCAACGCCCGCCTGCGTCTGGGCACCAACAGCTACCACATCGTAGACTTCGGCACGAACCTGACCGGCTTTCTCGGAGCGAAGGTGACCTGCCGGCAGAAGACGCGGCTGTTCCTGACCTTTGACGAGGTGCTGGCCGGCGACGACGTGAGCTTCAAGCGGCTGGCCTGCGTGAACATCGTCGCGTACGAGCTGGAGCCGGGTGTCTACGAGCTCGAGTCGTTCGAGCCCTACACCCTGCGCTACCTCAAGCCGATGGTGCTTGAAGGCGATTGCGACATTGAGGACGTTTACCTGCGGGAGTACGTGAACCCGGACGGTTGGCGCGGTCAGTTTGCCGCCAGTGACGAACGGCTGAATCGGCTGTTCGCGGCGGCCCGGCAGACGTTTGTGCAGAACGCGGTGGACGTTTTCATGGATTGCCCCTCGCGCGAGCGGGCCGGCTGGCTGTGCGACAGCTTCTTCGCTGCCCGGGCGGCGTGGAATTTCTGCGGCGACACGCGGGTCGAGAAGAACTTCATCGAGAACTACCTGCTACCGCCGCGGTTTGCCCATCTGCCCGAGGGCATGTTGCCGATGTGCTACCCTAGCGACCACTATGACGGGGTTTTCATTCCCAACTGGGCGATGTGGTTTGTGGTCGAGCTCGAGGAGTACCTGGCTCGCAGCGGCGACCGGGCGATGGTCAATGCGCTCAAGCCGCGGGTGTTAGCCCTGCTGGGGTACCTCAAGGGGTTCGAGAACTCCGACGGGCTACTGGAGAAGCTGCCGAGCTGGGTGTTCGTCGAGTGGTCGGCGGCCAACCAGTTTGTGCAGGATGTGAATTATCCGTCGAACATGCTCTACGCGGGCACGCTGGCCGCTGCCGGTCGGCTCTATGCGGATGAACGTCTGCTCGCCGCCGCCGAGCGCGTGCGCGGCACCATTCGCGAGCAGGCTTTCGACGGCGAGTTCTTCGTCGATAACGCGGTGCGCAAGGACGACAAGCTCGAAGTGACCCGTAACCGGACCGAGGTGTGTCAGTACTACGCGTTCTTCTTTGACGTCGCGACGCGCGAGACGCACGGCCCGCTGTGGACGTTGCTGCGTGAGCAGTTCGGCCCCAAGCGGGACACGGCCAAGGTGTACCCGGAGATCCACGTGACCAACCACTTCATCGGGAACCAGCTGCGGCTGGAACTGCTCTCGCGCGACGGCTGGGGCCAGCAGGTGCTTGATGAGTCGGTGGACTACAACCTGTACATGGCCGACCGGACGGGCACGCTGTGGGAACATGTGGGCGATTACGCGAGCTGCAATCACGGCTTTGCTTCGCACGTGGCCCATGTGTTGTACCGTGATGTGCTGGGCGTGGCCAAGGTTGACGCGGTGAACCGGAAGGTGCGGTTGCGGTTCGGCGAGGTGGCCCCCGAATGGTGCGAAGGGCGCATCCCCACGCCGGCGGGGCCGGTCACTGTGCGATGGTGGAAGGCCGAGGGCAAGCTCTTCTATCGCGCGGACGTGCCTGCCGGATTCGTTATCGAGGCGCAGAATCTCACCGCTCGCGAGTTGGTCCGCAGGCCGTAGAAGCCCGCTTTCACAGCCGAAAAAGGTGTCAGGAACCTTTGTTTGCGGGGCGGCGAGGCAGTACCTCGTCGCCCCGCAAACAAAGGTTCCTGACACCTTTTTCGGCGAGGTTCTCGTGTGGTTCGGTTGCGGGTAAACTGGCGGCGAACGATGGAAGACGTGGCTGTACCATTACCGGATCGCCCTTCGCGTGCTGACGTGGAGCGGGCGGCGAGCGAGTACGACCGTTGGCGGCGGCGCAACGGCTACTACTACAAGCAGTTGAGCCGGCTTTTCCGCCGCCATGTGCCGCCGGGCGCATCGGTGCTGGAGATCGGCTGCCAGGCGGGCGATTTGCTGGCGGCTGTTGGGCCGGCGAACGGGGTGGGAGTGGATACTGATCCGGCGATCATCGAGGTCGCCCGCGGCCGACATCCGGAGCTGACCTTTCTGACCGGCGGGCTCGAAAGGCTCTCGGCCGACCAGCGTTTCGACTACGTGCTGATCTGCAACGCGGTGGGCCACATGGCGGACGTCCAGGCGGTCTTCACCGAGGTCCGCCGCTTCTGCCTGCCGCAGACCCGCATCATCGTCGCCTACCAGAACGCGCTGTGGGAGCCGATCCTCACCTTGGCCAGTGCCATCGGTTTGCGTCGCCCGGTTAGCGGCCAGAACTGGCTCTCGCGCGATGACCTCGGGAACCTGTTCCACTTGGCGGGCTTCGAGGTCGTCCGCCAGTTTTGCGAGATCCTCTGCCCCAAGCCGCTGCCCCCGCTGAGCGGCTTGTTCAATCGGTTCCTGGTGAAGTTCTGGCCGTTCAAGCATTTGGCCCTGGGGGTATTGTTGGTCGCCCGGCCGCTGATGCCGGTGTTCGAGCCGGGCAACGAGCGGGTCAGCGTGATCGTGCCCACGCGGAACGAGCGTGGCAACATCGAGCCGCTGATTCGTCGCACGCCGCGGATGGGTGCCTTCACGGAGCTGATCTTCGTCGACGGCTGGAGCACGGATGGCACACCCGACGAGGTCCGCCGTTGCGTGGCCCTGTATCCTGACCGTCCCATTCGCTTCATTGCCCAGGAGGGTCCGAAGGGCAAGGGGCAGGCCGTCCGGCAGGGTTTTGACGCTGCCCAGGGCGACATCCTGATGATCCTGGATGCCGACCTGACCGTCGCCCCGGAGGATTTGCCCAAGTTCACCCGGGCCTTGGCCGACGGGGTCGGCGAGTTCATCAATGGCACGCGGCTGGTCTATCCGATGGCGACGCAGGCCATGCGTTTCCTCAACAAGTGCGGCAATCGGTCGTTCAGCCTGCTGTTCACCTGGCTGATCGGGCAGCGGTTCCGCGATACGCTCTGCGGCACCAAGGTACTGACCAAGAGCAATTATGAGCGGATCAAGGCGGTGCGCGGCGAGTTTGGCGGGCTGGACCCCTTCGGTGACTTCGATCTCATCTTCGGCGCCGCCCGCACGGATCTGAAGATCCTGGAGATTCCCGTGCGTTACGGCGCCCGGGCCTACGGGCAGACCAACATCCGCCGCTTCCGCGACGGCTGGCTGCTGTTGCGGATGAGCTGGCGGGCCTTCTGGAGGCTGCGACTGCGATGAGCGGCCAAGCGGGCAGCGTGGACTTCGTGACACACCGTTTTGTGGTCACCGGCGGGGCGGGATTCCTGGGCTCGTTTGTCTGCGAACAGTTGCTCGCTCGAGGGGTGACTGCCGACCGGTTGTGCGTGCCTCGCCGAAGCGACTACGACCTGACCCGCGAGAAGGACGTCGCCCGGCTGTACCTTGACGCTCGGCCGGACGTGGTCATTCACCTCGCGGCGCAGGTGGGCGGCATCGGGGCCAACCGGGCCAATCCCGGCCGGTTTTTTTACGCCAACCTGGCTATGGGTCTGCACCTGATCGAGCACGCCCGGCGAGTTGGGCTCCACAAGTTCGTGCAGGTCGGCACCATCTGTGCTTACCCCAAGCTGACGCCGGTGCCGTTCCGCGAAGAAGATCTCTGGGCCGGTTACCCCGAAGAGACCAACGCTCCCTACGGCATCGCGAAGAAAGCGCTGCTGGTCATGTGCCAGGCCTATCGCGAGCAGTATGGCCTCGACGCCATCTACCTGCTGCCCGTGAACCTGTACGGTCCGCGGGACAACTTTGATCTTGCCACCTCGCACGTCATTCCCGCGCTGATTCGCAAGTGTGTCGAGGCCCGCGAGGCCGGCCGCGAGTCCATCATCTGCTGGGGTGACGGCTCGCCGACCCGGGAGTTCCTGTATGTGGAAGACGCGGCGGCGGGCATTCTGTCGGCTACGGAGCGTTATGCCGAGCCCGAGCCCGTGAATCTCGGCAGCGGTCGCGAGATTGCCATTCGCGACTTGGTCGCCCTGATTGCCCGCCTGACGGGTTTTTCGGGCCGCATCCTGTGGGACACCGCCCAACCGAATGGCCAGCCTCGCCGTTGTCTGGACGTGGCCAAAGCCCGGGACCGTTTCGGTTTCACCGCCCGCACCGACTTCGAGACCGGCCTTCGCCGGACCATCGCCTGGTACGAGCGGAAAAGGTGTCAGGAACCAATTATTTGACGCCGCACGGGCGGACGAGTAATCTCGGCGTCATCATGGGTAGAGCATTACGTTCGGCAATGGGCGGTGCGGTCTATCACGTGCTCAACCGGGCCAACAGCGGGATGTGCCTGTTTGAGACCCACGGCGACTACGCCGCGTTTCTGCGTATTCTGTCTGACGCGGTGAACCGGGTGCGGATGCGCTTGCTAGCCTACTGCGTGATGCCCAACCATTGGCATCTGGTGGTTCGGCCGCGAGAGGATGGCGATCTGTCGCGTTTTGCCGGCTGGCTGACGCTCACGCATACGCAGCGTTGGCATGCCCGTCGGGGCACGACGGGGGCGGGGCATGTGTACCAAGGGCGGTTCAAGTCGTTCCCGGTGCAGACGGACGAGCACTTTCTGATTCTGTGCCGCTATGTGGAGCGCAATCCGTTGCGGGCTGGGCTGGTTGATCGGGCGGAGGCCTGGGCTTGGAGCAGTCTCTCGCCACGAGGTGGCGGCCAGGCCGAGAACCCGCCGCTGGAGTTGTCCGACTGGCCGGTGGAGCGTCCCGCGAACTGGGCAGCCGTCGTCAATGGGCCGCAGACTTCACAGGAAGAGGAGACCATCCGGACCTGCATTCTGCGTGGGCGTCCGTTCGGTGAGGAGAACTGGCAGAAACGGACTGCCGCTCGGCTGGGTTTGGAGATGACCATGCGGCCCCGCGGTCGGCCACGGACGGTGAAGGCCCAGCGTCAGGGCGAATGAGGTGAGGGCCTCAAGGCCTCTGTCCGCTTGGGTGGTGGTGCGATTTGTGGGGGCGGCGGTGCAGACCACACAGACTGATCTTCTGTGGGCGGTTCGTGACACCCAGAACCGTGAGGCTTGGGGCAGCTTCTACCGCATCTATGCCCCGATGCTCGAGCACTTCAGTCGCCGGCTTGGCCTGCCCGATGTGGACGCCGACGACGTGACCCAGGAAGTTCTCATGATCGCCCATCGCTCGCTGCACGATGGGGTTTATGATCCGCAGAAGGGCTCGTTTCGCATGTTTCTCTACGGGATTGCCCGGCGGCAGACCCTGGCGGCCTTGCGGATGCGTCGCCGGCGAACGCGTCTCCAGTCCATGGTCACCGATGAGGGGGCCGATCTGCTCACTCAGATAGAAGACCGCCACAATGAGGAGACGGTGCAGGAGATCTGGCGGCAGGAATGGCGCTACGCGTTGCTGGACGAGGCCTTGCGGCAGGTGCAGTCGGAGCTTGGAGAGAATGTTTTCCAGGCGTTCTCGCTCTATGCGATTCAGCGTCGGCCGGTGAGCGAAGTTGCCGAGCGGCTTGGTATTGCCCCCTCCAGCGTGTACGTGTACAAGGGCCGTGTGCTCGAAGCGATTCGACGGTGGGTCGCTCAATTCGAGGTGCCTTGATTCGCCGGGGGCGGCATCTCCCCCAGACGCCGTGGGCGAGATTCATTGTCGAGGTCTTGGCCGTGATTGTCCGCGAGGTTCTTGTTCATTAGGATGCACCAAGCACAGCCGTTCATCGGGGGGAACCCGGGACTCAAGGAGCGGGTCTTGCAGCAGAGTGGCGATACGATCACGGTACCGCTCACGGTATCACGGAAGGTCTCCCCGCAGGAGAGGGACGGGCATCGCTTTCTGAGCGACGGGTTGCCGGTCGATCCTTTCGTCTACTCCGACACCCGGCGCAAGATTGTGCATTTGTTGCCCGGCAGTATCCCGTTCATCATGTGGTTTGTGTACCACGAGGATCCGCTGCCGATGTGGAATCTGGCGGTGGTGGCGGGTGTGGTGGGGCTCCTGACCGCGATCAGCATCTGGTATCCGCGTGACGTGCGGCGAGGCCGGGGGGAGAACTGGACGCGGACGTGTGTGACCTATGCCGGGCCTCCGACGGTGATGTTGTGTCTGTTTCCCGCCCAGGCGGAGTTTGCGGCCGTGGTGTTGACGGTGCTGGCATTTGGAGACACGGCCGCGGCGACGGCGGGGCGGGCCTGGGGCAAGAGGCGTCTGCCCTGGAATTCGGAGAAGACCTTTGTCGGGCTGGTTGCTTTCGTGGCGGTCTCCAGCGTCATGGCCAGCCTGGCGTACTGGGGTGAAGCGAAGAATCCGCATGTGCCGGTCTCGGTCGCGATGATTTGCGGTACCAGTGCGGCGGTTCTCGGTGGGTTGGCGGAATCGCTGGGCTTGCGTATCGATGACAATTTGCGAATCAGCGTGGCGGCGGCTGTGGGTGTGGTCGTTCCCAGTATGCTTCTGGTGTAAGGGTGTGCCGCTTGCCCGTCTCGGTTGAGGTGGCGGGCGTTGTCCGGCCGCGGGGAACCCGGGAACCGTGCCTTTTCTCGAAGTCAACAATCTGTGCAAGCGGTACGATGCGACGCAGGCGCTGGCGGGTGTCAGCTTCAGCATCGGGGGCGGCGAGGTGCTGGGGCTGCTAGGCCCGAACGGTGCCGGCAAGACGACGACGTTGATGATCATGGCCGGCCTGTTGCGGGCCGATGCGGGCACGCTCTCATGTGAGGGGCGACCGCTGGACCCGACCGCTCCGGCCTATCGTCGATCTCTGGGCTTTGCACCCCAGAACATCGCCGCCTATCCCGAACTGACGGCGTTGGAGAATCTGCGATTTTTCGGCAGGCTGTACGGCCTGAAGCGTTCGGACTTGGCAACACGAGCGGCGGAGATTCTCGCGATCACCGGGCTGGCGCCCCGGCAGCACAGTCGGGTTGCCACTTTCTCCGGCGGCATGAAACGCAGGCTTAACTTTGGCATCGCCCTGTTGCATCGGCCGAACCTGTTGATCCTGGACGAGCCCACCGTCGGCGTCGATCCTCAGTCGCGGGCGCACCTCATCGGCCAAACCCGTGCGCTTCGCGACCAAGGCGTGAGCGTCATCTACGCCAGCCATTACATGGAGGAGGTCCAGGTTGTCTGCGATCGCGTGGCGATCATGGATCAGGGGCGGATCGTTGTCGCCGATACGCTGCGCAACCTGCTCCATCGCCTCGATGCCGAGACTCTGGTGGAGATCCCCGCGACCGCCTGCGAGCAGTTGGACGCGTTGACGCAGGCCGCCGACCGCGTCGAACAGCGAGGGGATCGGCTGGTGTTGGCGGTGCGGCAACCGGACGACAATGGTGCGAGCGGGATCGGGCCGGCCGTCAGCCGGTTGCTCGCCGTGTTGGACGAACTTCGCTTGCCGGTCCTGAGCGTGACGACCAAACGGCCCGATCTGGAACAGTTGTTCCTGCGTATGACCGGCCGGGAACTGCGCGATTGACTGTGGCCGGGAGCTCGCGGGATATGGGTATTCGCAGCATCATCACCAAGGATCTTCGCGTGCTGACCCGCGATCATCGGGCGTTGGCCGTGTTGCTGGTGATGCCCATGGTCTTCATCGCCATTCTGGGGTTCTCGACGGGGCAGTTGATCGGCTGGCAGAATGAGAACACCTCGCTGACTCTGATGGTCGATCACCCGGCGGACGACCCATTCAGCGGGCGGTTCGTCGATCTTCTTCGTCGGCGGGAGGGCCTTGTCGTTGCCGTGGCGAGCGATGCCGCGAGTGCCCGCAAAGAGGTGGACGACGGGAATTGCACGGCTGCGCTGCTCATCGGGCCGGCGTTTCGCGAGCGGGTGAGCGGGTTGCGATTGCGAGATGCCCTTCAGCCTGAGCAGGGGGCCCTGGCTGCCGGGCTGGCGGGCCTGGATGTGGCCATCCATACTCAGCGGACGCAGCCGATCGCCCAAACCCTGACCCGTCAGCTCGTCTGGGCCACCGCTCTTCGTTTCATTGTCAACGAAACGCTCGAGCGTGATCCGCTTGCCCGTGCGTACCTCGCCCATGCTTCACCCTCGGCGGCGACGCGGCCGGCCTTGGTCGAGGAGTGCCCGCCCCAGACTTGGGTGACACCGGGCGATTTTCGAGTGATGGCCTATCAGATCATCGTCCCGGCCTACACGGTGCTGTTCGCCTTCTTTCTGATCAACATCATGGCCCGGTCCTTCCTCTCCGAGCGGCGTCAGGGCACGCTTGACCGCCTCCGGGTCGCGCCGATCGGGCCGTTCGTCCTCCTGGTGGGCAAGACCGCACCGTACTACCTCTTGTCGGTCGCGCAGGGGGTGGCACTGTTCGCGTTTGGGCGGTTGCTGTTTGGCATGTCCTGGGGCTCGGCGCCGGGCATGCTGATGCTCGTGGTGGCCTGCACATCACTGGCGGCGACGACGCTGGGTCTGCTGGTCGCCACCCTGGTGCGCACCGATGCCCAGGTTTCAGCCTATGCCAACCTGCTGGTTATCACATTGGGCGGGCTGAGCGGCTGCTTCATGCCCCGAGCCTGGTTGCCGGAGGGAATGCGCACCGTCAGTCTTGCCATTCCTCACGCTTGGTCGCTGATCGCCTACGATCAGCTTCTTACCTCGCCCTGGCCGGATATGAGTCGCGTCGCGGCCTGTTGCGTGGTGCTCCTGCTGTTCAGTGCGGTGTTCTTCGTCGCCGGCTGCTGGGGCTTTCGGCGCATGTGCCTGCGGCAGGGGGAATGACATGGCAGCGCTGAACGGCTTCGTCTGGTAGCCGCCGCCTCGTACGTGTTCAGCCTCCTGGGAAGGGGGACAGGTACTCTGTCGCTTTGGAATTTTTCCGATGCGACGGTATCGCCATGCCGTCAAGTGACTGATCGGCGTGAGACGCGGTCGGGGCTCAATCGTCGTATGCCACTTGATACTTGTCTCGGCAGTGTTCGCGAAGAAGTGGACACAGCAGGGCATGTGATGTATCCTCGCTTTGAGTACCTCAGGTTGTCGGCAGGGAATCTACCATGGGAATCGTGGTGGAGGGTTTCACCTTGAGGTGCTGCTGCGGTGGCTGGAGTTCTCCGAGGCGGAGCAATCGTGGCCCCATGGGGTTCCACCATGCGATACGACCGCTTGCGAGCCTTCACGCTGGTTGAGCTACTGGTTGTCATAGCCATTGTGGGGCTGTTGATAGCGATCCTGTTGCCATCTCTGACGGCGGCCAGGCGTTCGACCAGGCGTGTGGTCTGCATGAGCAACCTTCGTGCGCTGGCGATCGGGGTTCACAGCTATGAGGCCGCCTTCAGGGGCGTGTTGCCCTGGGAAGGTTACGCGGAGGGTGATCGTCCGATCCGTCATCTGGGGCGATGGAACGATTCGTCGCAGTGGTTTAACGCCTGCTTGGCATATGCCGGCTATCCCCCATACCACGCAATGCAACAGGCAGACCTGGCAGGCGGGAGCCGCCTTCCTCGTGAAGGGGATCAGTCGTTCCTTGTCTGTCCGGAGTCGGCTCCGGCCGTGGCCGGCCCCAAGGACGACCTCGTGCAGGACGGCTATTTCATGCTCTGGGGCCTCAACGCCGCCGGGAATCAGCTCGATCGCAGGAAGACATTCTGGTCCTACGGGTACAACACGGAATTGGACGCTGGCGTCGAGGATCGGCACTCGGACAAGCGGGTGTGCCTGTCGCAGGTCCGACGCCCGGCGGAGACTCCCATTCTTGCGGAGAAGCTGATGCGTCCCGACGAACACGTCCCTTCGTTCAGCACGAGCGTCGGCCAGGCTGCCGTCTCGTGGAGGTACTTCACCACGCGGCACAATCAAGGGGGGTTCCTGCTGTTCCTTGACAGTCATGTAGGATTCTTTACGCTACGAGAGTTGCTGGATGCCCCTAACGCCCCGGAGGACTACAACCAGCCCGGGAAAGTGATCTGGAACCCGGGCGGAGTGGCGAATTAGACCGGGGTCGCTCGACCTCGGCGGAACGCGGAAAAAGAGAAAGAGAAAGGGAGAGAGACCATGAGAACCATTCTGTCCGCACGTATCAGCCTGCTTGCCATCCTGTTCCCGTTTTCCCTGTGCCCGGCCGCTCACGCCGCGTTCAGTAGCAGCAACATTGCTGTATTGCGTCTGGCGGACGGCAGCGCTTCTATCGATGAGTCCGCCCAGATGCTTTTTCTTGACGAGTACGACATGGTGACCGGGAACTGGGTGAGTTCTTGTGCGATTCCCTCGGTGGGCGGCGCCGCCTTGACGCTCAGTGGCCGAGGGGAGCACGACGGCCATCTCACGTTGTCGTCCAACGGGCAGTATTTGCTGTTCGGCGGCTACCGGGCTGATGCGGGAGCGGCTAACCCGGTTCCTCAGTCATCCAGCGTGGTCAACCGGGTGATCGGCAGGGTGGACAGCGGCTGGAATGTGGACACCTCGACGGCGCTCAGCGACGCTTATGATCGCACGGATATCACCGCGGTCGTCTCCGACGACGGCTCGCGGTTTTGGACGGTCGGGGACGGCAAATACGAGAACCTCTCCGACTTTGCCAACGGTTTCAAGACGCCGACGACAACCGGCGGCCTGCGTTACGTGTCAGGCCCCGGGGCCTCGACCTCGGTGAATCTCAGCCATGTCCAATCCATCAGTTATGACGACACCGGGAAGGTGCAGGGTTTGTGGCCCGATTCCATTCGCAGTGCCCGGATTGTGGATGAGCAGCTCTACATCACCACCCCAGCCTACGAGTCATTCGTTAATCGCGGGGCCTATCGTACCGAGGATCCCTTGCCGGTGTCGGACGTGGACACTCCGCAGAATATGATTCCCGTGATCACCAATACCGAGGGGACCGGCGTCGACCCCAAGGGCAAGTTTGTCCCCAAGAGTGACGTGGTTCTTCTGGATCTGGATCCATTTGTTCCGGGCGAGGACACCGCCTACACGACCGGTGGCAAGGACGACTATGAGAAGTGGTCATTGGTCGGGGACACTTGGATCAAGCACTCCACCCGGCTACTGCCCAGTGGGCAGGAGATCAACGCCTTTGACGTGTTTTTAGACGGTACGACTGTGACGCTGTTTGCCGCGACAGATCAGGGCATCTATCGCCTTGTGGATACGGCCGGTTACAACGCCGATTTCAGCAGCACCTTCGGTGTGACTCCGTTCATCGAGGCGGGCTTCAACACCGAGTTCCGGGGTATTGCCGTGCTTCCCGAGCCGGGCTCGCTGATTCTGTTGTCTTTGTCAGGCTTGGTTCTTCTGCGTCGCCGCAGCTGATGGCTGCCGTGTGATCGGTGGAAAGGATGATGCATGCCAATCGCCAAGTGTGTTGGTTGTGTTGAGGCTTTGCTTGTCGGATGCGTTCTGTTGGCTGGATGTCGGTCGCCGTCGGGCATGGTCATCGCGCCACGGGCCCGCGCGGTCAGCCAGCCGGTGGCGGTCAACGAGGTCCAGGATGCCGCGGTCTGGATTCACCCGACCGAGCCGGCGAGGAGTCTGCTTGTCGTCACCAACGAGAAGCGCGGCATGGAGGTGCACAACCTGAGTGGGTTGCTGCTGAAGCACGTCGATGCCGGCGTGCAACCCTGCTACGTGGATGTGATTTATGGGTTTCGACTTGATGGTGAGAGCGAGGATCTGGTCTTGGCCAGTTGCATGGCACCTGGTTTTGCCGGCGTGCGTGTCTGGCGGATCAACTCCGCGACCTGCAAGATCGAGGATGTGACGGCTGGTCCGGCCATCCAGGTGTTTGCGGGGCAGGCACCCGTCGGGCTGTGCTCTTACCACAGCCTCAAGACCGGCAAGCACTATTTCTTCGTCACGCTTCGCGATGGGCCCGTCGAGCAGCACGAGCTTTTCGAGACGCCGGAAGGACGAGTCTCCGCTCGTCTGGTGAGGAAGTTCGCTCTGGGCGGAGAAGTGAAGAGTTGCATCGCCGATGACGAGTATGGTGTGGTCTATGTCGCGGAGGACGACGTGGGAGTGTGGCGATTCCCGGCCGAGCCTGATGCCGAGCCTCAGGGCAAGTGTGTGATCCGAGTTGGCGAGAACGGCCTGGTTCCCAACGTCAAAGGCCCGGCCATCTACTGCGCCTCCGACGGGCGTGGGTATCTTCTGGTCGTGAGCCAGGGCTCCAAGGGGGCTTACACCTGCACGAAGGTCTACGAACGTAGCGGGGACTACCGGTTTTTGCTGACCATCGATCCGTCGCCGGCGGGTTTCGGTGCCTTGGATCACTCCTCCGGACTTGCGGTCACGAACCAGCCGACCGTTGCTCAGTTTTCTCAGGGAGTCTTGGCGATCAATGATCAGATCAACCCCAATGCCAGTGAGGATTTCAAGCTTTATTCGTGGAGCGATATTGCGAGGATGGGCGGGTTGCTGATCGACACCACTTGGTCACCACGTTCCAAGCAAGCGTGGCACTGATCTGGGAGAGGCTGCTTGATAGGGGAGTGTGGCGAGTCAGGGGCGTGGTAGCTCGGCGGCTCCACGGTTGGGGGTGTCGCGCGCATTTCCGGCTGGGCTTGTCCGCGACAGGTCTCAACCGGCAAGGTTGGCTCGCATTCGCTGGACAAGGCATGCCGAGTACAATACCCATGTCGAGAAGCGGATATGCAGGCGAGGGGGCGTAGCGGTCGTTTCCGCGATGGCGGATTCCACCTCGGGTGGATTTGACGGCTGCTTCGCCGGCGAAGAAGTGTTTGAGACCGGGGACAAGGAGTCCTCCCCGGCCACGTGTGCCCCGCGACGGTCGTCGCCGCGGCATCGAGTGTCCAATGCCATGACCGAGTCCTTCTCCACACCGGCCCAGGGCGACCCGAACGAGTCGGCGTTGTCCGCTGATCCGCCGGGCGACCTCGATCCCGAAGAGACGGTTCTGGTGGACGACCTGCGGGTGGTGCTGACGCGGCGGACCACCGGCTCCCCGCGATGCGAGGAACGGCTCGAGGGGCATGGCATCGGCCGCTATCTGGTCGAGCGGCTTCTGGGCGAGGGCGGTATGGCCCGCGTCTACGAGGGGCGGGATACCGACTCGAACGAGCGCGTCGCCCTCAAGATCCTCAAGCCGCAATACCGCACCGACCATGGGATCTGTGCCCGTTTGGAGCGTGAGGCCCGCAGCATGGCCCGCATCCATCACGAGCACGTGGTGCGGATCCTGGATTACACGACCGACGGCTTGCTCAGCGCGATCGTGATGGAGTACCTCCCCGGCGGCAGCTTGCGAGACCGGCTCAACGCCGCTCACACCGCGCGGCAGGAGATGGCCATCGAAGAGGCGGTCGCCCTCATTGCCCAGGCCGCCTCCGGCGTCGCCGCCGCCCACGGCATCGGGATTATCCACCGCGACATCAAGCCGTCGAACCTGCTGTTCGACGCTCTGGGGGGCATCAAGGTTGCGGATTTCGGCACCATCATGGTCGTCGAGGGCACGACGTGGTTGACCGGCGTGGGGCAGCAGATCGGCACGCCGGGCTACATGAGCCCCGAGCAATGTCAGGGGGAGCGGGTCACGCTGGCCAGCGACGTGTACTCGCTGGGGGTATCGCTGTTCGAGTTACTGACCGGGCGATTGCCCTTCGAGGCCGAGGAAGGCAGCCCGTTCGCCATCATGCTCAAGCACATCTCTGAGCCGGCCCCGGACCCCAGCATATGGCGGCCGGCCATCTCGGCCGGCCTGGCGGGCGTCATTCTGCGGTGCCTGGCGAAGAACCCGCTGGATCGCTTTCCCTCGGCTGCCACCTTAGCCGATGCCTTGCTCAGCCAGCCGCCGTTCGGGCCCGACATCGAGCTCGAGCAGGAGCCGCGGCACAGGGGCTTGCGTGTCAACGTTGCCGCCGTCCGCAAGCAACTGCTCGCGCTGCCTCAGCGGGCGATTGTATGCTGGGCATGCCGCTGTGCCCGGCGGGTACAGTCTCTGAACCCGGACCCGCGCGTCGAGCGGGCTCTGTCGATGGCCGAGGCGACGCTGAGCGAGCCCTGCGACGAGGCGTCATCGTCGTCGGTTTCCCGGGCTCTGTCGCGAATTCGCACATTACGGACCGCGTCGCTCAAGGCCGCGTACTCGCACGAGAACACCAGCGAAGCGGTTCCGATGGCCGAGGCTGCCCGCGCCGCCGCCGCCGCCGCCGCGAGTGCCGCCGCCCTGTGCATCGACGACGCGGCCGCCGACGCCGCGTTTGCCGCCCGCAGCGCGATTGCCGCCTTGCGTCTGGCCAATCAGCCGGTCAAGCCGTGGTGGGACGCCGCCCGGGCCGACTACCGCAAGTTGGTCAACGCCCGCCTCGGTCTGGAGGGCACGATCGGCAAGCCTATCCCGCCCACCCTCTTCGATGAGCTCCCGGAAGGGAAGGGGTAGTAGGGTAGGGGAACGCGCGAGAGGAGCAAGAGGCGGCAAGGCAATGAGGGGAGGAAACGGCAGCAGGGCGTCGCGCAATCGTGTGTGAGTGGTGTGATTGTGTGGCAACGCGTGGTGTGATCGTGTGGCACTGCTCTGTGAGCAGAGCGTGCGTGAGCATGGTTTGGATTGTCGATTCGCGTTTCGAGGGGCATTCGCGCCGGGGGGATACTGCATTCACACTTGGCCGAGGGTATAATGGTACTGGCGGAACGCGGGGTGGCCTGAGGGTTGCGGAACACAGATCGGCATGTGCGAGGCATGTGCTCCATGCGCAGTTGCGGCCTATTGCTGATGGTAGCCGGGGCGACGTGCCTGCTCGTCGTGTCCGCTGCTTGGGCCGCTGAGGTGCCACCCGCCGGCCCGGCCGACCTTCATCCCTATGTCGTTGTCGCCGACGCACCGCCGATCCATGTGACCTCGCTCGACGCCGCAGTCGCCCGTCGCCAGGCGGTGAACGTGGACGTTGCCGGCCTTGCCGAGTGGACCGGCGGCAAGGGTACCCGTCTGCGGTTTGATTTGTTCGACGGCCTCTCTGTGGTGGGTATTGTCGATAAGGCCGACCGTCCGAGCAAGGACCAACTCACCTGGAGCGGCCGACTCGACACCGAGGCATGGGGGCGGTTCACCTTTGTGCTCCGCGACGGCATCTGTACCGCGATCATCCGGCAGGCTGACCACAAAGCCCTCTATGTGCGTCCGCTGCCCGACGGCGGCCACGTTCTCGACGAGCTTGACGAGGAGCGGTTCGACGGATGCGGTGCCGATGACGCACTCGCGGAGGGGATCGCTCCTCAGCTCCGGCAGGTTACAGGCGACCGACAGCCGGCAACCGATGACGGCACCCTCTTCGATCTCATGGTCGTCTACACGCCCGCGGCCCGTGAGGGGGCCGGCGGAACCGCGGCCATGCTTGTCCTCATCGATCTCGCCGTCGCCAACAGCAATCAGGCCTTCGCCAACAGTGAGATCGTTCCCCGCATTCGGCTCGTGCACACCGTCGAGGTCGACTACCTCGAATCAGGCAGCGGCGGCACGGATCTGGGCCGGCTTCGCGATCCCGCCGACGGCTACATGGACGAGGTCCACACGCTGCGTGATGAATACGGGGCGGACCTGGTCTGTATGATCAACGATACCATGCCCGGCTTGTGTGGGCTGGCGTTCGTCATGACGGAGGAGTCGCCGGCGTTCGCCGCTTCGGCGTTCAGCGTGGTGCGGCGGAACTGCGCCCACGCCACGAGCTTCGTGCACGAGCTGGGCCACAACATGGGTTGCCTGCACGACCGGGACCATGCGTCCGCCTGTGGTTTTGGCTACGTCTACGGTTATCGTGATCCCGTGTCCGTCAGTTGGCGAACGGTCATGGCCTACTCACCGGGCAGCCCGATCCCCTTCTTCTCGAACCCGGACGTGCTCTACAACGGCCAGCCGACGGGCGCGGCCCTCGATCAGGCTAAGCCAACCTGTAACGCCCGCACGATCAATACCACCGCCCGCACCGTCGCCGACTGGCGCCCGCAAGCGGAGTCTACAATCCCTGTGGAGACTCTTGACGAAGGCGACGCGTTGCCACAGACGCGAGAGGTTGCCGGCGTGGTCTTCGTCGATGCCCAAGCTGCCGGCAATAACACCGGCACAAACTGGGCTGACGCATTCGTCGATCTCCAGGACGCCCTGGCCGAGGCCGCCGACCCCGCCGGGGGTATCAGCGAGGTCTGGGTCGCCGCAGGCACGTACCATCCTGATCGCTCGACCGGCGATCGATTCGCCTCGTTCCGACTGGTCAGCGGCGTCGGCGTCTATGGCGGGTTTGTCGGCGGCGAAACGCAACGCGAGGACCGCGACCCATCGACTCACCAGACCATCCTCAGCGGCGACCTGTGGCAGAACGATCACACAGGCGGTCATCCCTACGAGAACAGCGGTCATGTCGTCGTGGCAGAGGATGTGGATCATACCGCCGTTCTCGACGGCTTCACCATCGCCGCGGGTTACAACCTCAACTTGTCCTGGACCTACGACGGCGGAGGAGGCATGGCGGTCGTGAACGCCAGCCCAACGGTCACCCGCTGCCGATTCGTGGACAACGCCGGCCCCAAGGGCGGAGCCTTGATGATCGTCAGCGGCAGCCCGACCTTCGCCACCTGCGGCTTTCACGCCAACCTCTCCGGTCCGATCGGCGGGGCGGTATACAACCAGGACGGAAGCCCTCTGTTTCTGAGCTGTTTGTTCACAGGCAACATGACCACGAACTGCGAACTCGTCCCCACGGGCGGTGCCTTCTACAGTCGCGGCAGGTATCCGCGGGTGGTCAATTGCACCTTCTGGGGGAATACCGCCACGATGGGGCGTTCGTTTGCCGCACAAGGAGACGCCAACCTGACCAACTGCATCCTTTGGGATGACGAACCAGTGGAAGGTGTCGCGAGCCTCTCCCGGCAGATCGTCGGCAGCGGGGTCGAGCTGAGCTTCTCTTGCGTTCGCGGATGGACGTCGACCATGGAAGGCGTGGGTAACCACGGGTTGGACCCGCTGTTCGTCGATCCCTTTGGCCCCGACCACATCGGTGGCACCGCCGATGACGACCTTCGCCTGAATGCCGGCTCGCCCTGCATCGACGCGGGGAGCATGGAGCCCCTGCCGCCGCCTGATCTGGGCGACCTGGCCGGTGAGGACCGGATAAGGCATTGCCGCGTGGATTTGGGCGCCTACGAATCCTCCCATTTTCGCGACTGCAACATGAACGGCCTTCCCGACGGGTGCGATATTGTGGCCGGCACCGATTTCGACTGCAACCATAACGCCGTGCTCGACGTCTGCGAGGTGGTCTGGCAACCGCGGGTGTTCATCGCGGGCGAGGACAGCTCGCAGGTGCTGGCTTATACTTCCAGCGGCGCGTTGATCGGCGAGTTCCTGCCCTCGGGCACGCCGGGTGTGGTGCAGCCGGTGGACATGGTCATCGACTCCCGGCGAAACGTCTACCTGGCGTGCGTCGGGTCCAATCGCGTCCTGAGGTACGCGGCCCCGCTGGGCAGCCTGAGCCGCGAGTACGCCGACCCGGCCATCGACCATCCAACCGCTCTGTTGGTGCGTGATACCGCCACGCTGTTGGTCGCCAGCGGGACGCGACACAGCGTTGTCGAACTCGACGCCGATACTGGTCGTATACTTCGTGAACTGGTGGAGCCGGGCAGTGGCGGCCTGAGCGGACCGGTCGCCATGTATGCCACCTACGATACGCTCTACGTCGCGAGTTGGGACACCGACCAAGTGCTCAAGTACGACATCAAGACCGGCGAGCTGTTGGGTATCGCCGCCGAGGGGCACGGCCTCAGCGGCCCCGCCGGGCTGATGATGGATTCACGCGGCTATCTCCTGGTCAGCAGTTATCACACTGACGCCGTCCTGGCCTTTGACAAAGAGGGGCAGTACCGCGGGCCGTTCATCCCCGCCGGCAGCGCGGGGCTATCCGGCCCCGGCAGACTTCGCTACAACATCACTGGCAGCCTCGCCGTGCTCAGCAAACGCACCGGCCAGGTTCTCGACTTCAACGCACAGACCGGCGCGCCCGCGGATCGCGACCCGAGCACGCCCGGTCCGCAGCCCGTCTTTGTCACCCTGCCCGGCAATGCCGCTCCCGTTGGGTTGGCGATCCTCGGCCGCAACGAGTGCGACGGCAACGGCATCCCTGATGCCTGCCAGATCGCCGATGGTTCGAGCGAAGACTGCAACGAAAACGGCATCCCCGACCACTGCGAGTCGGATACCGACGGGGACGGCGCCATCGACGCGTGCGATTTGGATATCGACGACGACGGGATACTCGACGACGGCAACGGCGACAGTGTCCGCTGGAACAAGCCGTGCACCGGCGGTCAAACGGTCCACTGCGACGACAACTGCCCTTATACTCCCAACCCCGACCAGGCCAACAGCAACGGCGACGGTATCGGTGACGCGTGCACTCCGCCGCCGCCGGTCTTCGTCGATGCCGACGCAACCGGAAACAACGACGGCTCAAGCTGGCAGGATGCCCACGCGGACCTGCAGGATGCCCTGGACGCCGCCCGACAACGCTATGTGCCCGCGATCTGGGTAGCGGCAGGCACCTACCGCCCCGACCGCGGCACCGGCGACCGCGTGGCCGCGTTCGAGCTGCCAGGAGGCTTATCCATCTACGGGGGGTTTGCGGGCGGTGAGACCGAGCTTTGGCAACGTAACCCGCAACTGCATGCGACGGTCCTCGCCGGCGACCTGGCCGCCAATGACCACACCGCCGACCCAGGTCGCTGGCTGGATAACAGCTTCCACGTGGTGACGGCCATCGCATCGGGCCACAACGCCGTGCTCGACGGCTTCACTATCACCGGCGGGCGGGCCGACGGTCCCTCGCCCCACGATCGCGGCGCGGGTCTGCATATCCGTTTCGCCAACCCAGTGCTCATCCGCTGTCGATTCGTCGATAACCATGCCGCCCTCGACGGCGGAGCTGTCTACGCCACGCAGTACAGCCATCCGGCTTTCCTGAACTGCGCGTTCGAGCTCAACACGGCCGGCCGTCACGGTGGGGCGGCCATGCACGAAGAGTACACCCGCCCGACTCTCGCCAATTGCGGCTTCGTCGGCAACCGGGCCGTCGCCGGCGGTGCGATCCACAACTCCCTCCACGCCAACGCCGAACTGGTCAACTGCACCTTGGCCGGCAATCACGCCGAAACGGGCGGCGGCATCTACAACCACACCAGCGAGCCCTCGCTAATCAACTGCATCGTCTGGGGCAATACCGACTTTGCCAGCATCGGCCCGGCCGGCCAGATCACCGACGTCGAATCGCTTCCCCGCGTCAGCTACTCCTGCATTCAGGACGGACTGCCCGGCGACGGCTGGGTCTGGCCCGGCACGGACAACACCGACCTTCCGCCGCGATTCATTCGTTCACCCGACGACGGCGGCGATGGTTGGGGCGCGGGCGGCAACGACGACCTCGGCGACCTTCGATTGCTGGGCAGCTCGCCGGCCATTGACGCCGGCCTGACCACAGCCTTGCCTCGGGACACCTGGGATATCGATCACGACGATCATCGCTCCGAGCTTCTGCCCCTCGACCTCGGATCCCACTACCGGGTAGTGGATGCGCCGGCCGTGCCCGATACCGGCCCGGGCTCGCCGCCCGTAGTGGATATCGGAGCTCATGAGTACTACCCCGACTGCAACGACAACGGCGTGCCGGACGACTGTGACGTCGATTGCGGCTCGCCCGGCGGTCCGTGCGATGTGCCGGGCTGCGGCCAGAGCACCGACTGCGACCGCAACCGTTTCCCCGACGAGTGCGAGGCCGACGTCGACGGTGACGGCATCCCCGATGTCTGCGAGTTAGTCTACGGGGACTTCGACCTCGACGGCGACGTGGATCTTGACGACTTCGGCCTTTTCCAGGCTTGCCTGAGCGGTTCGATAGCGCCCCCGGCGGACAACCCCCTCTGCCGCGGTGCCGACCTCGATCGCGACGGTGACGTGGACGCCAACGACCTCTGGTACCTTCGCCAGTGCCTTACCGGCCAAGGTATCTCCGCCAACCCCCAGTGCGGCCCCTGGTACCCGTAGGCGATACCTCGGTGCAGATTGACCCCAACGGTGTCGTTCTACCAGCCCAGGGCGCAGCGCACCAACGAGCCTCAACGCAAACGCCGGAGAACGAAGGGCAATAGCGAGCCCGAGGCGCCAGCGCCGGGTTGCGGATCCAGACAACGAGCCCGAAGCGCAAGCGCCGGGTTGGGGAGCGTCAGCGACGTGTCCGTCCGCATTCCAGCCCATTGCGGGCTGCCATTGCCGATGGTTCTCCAGAGATCACCCCAACGCCTTCCCCGCTTCATACATGACCTGCTCGACCGCGCGATAGGCGGAGAGGTCATATCCAATCTTGTCGGAGTCTGCCGAACTTGGCGTTGGCATATTTGACACGATGGCGTGGCACCGGTCGCGGCAGGGGGCGACCGCTACGCTACTGCGTGAACTGCTCCAGATCGCTTCGCGACCCATTGTAGCGGTCGCCCCCCGTGGCGACCGGCGTGTTCTTTGCGAGTTCGCCGGTCGCTAGAGGCGGCGACCGCTACGCTATCGCGTGAACTGCTCTACTGTGGCCCTACTTGGTTTTCGCACGCAGGCGGTTGGGCATTTCGCGGCCGGGGTCGAGCAGTTCCTTGGTGCCGTCGGGATGCTTCCTGATCTCGAAGATGTCGTAGAGTTCGCCCGCCGCGGTTCTCGATTCATAACGCAGCACCGCCCCGTCGATCGAGATGACCTGAAAGAGCTGCAGGTCTTCGCCCAGGCGAACGAACTGCTCGCGGGGCTCCCCGTCGGCAGGGCCGATCCGGTAAGGCTTCGGGCCGCTGAACGAGACCACGTAGATGGTGCCGCGACGGTTTGCGCCGTCGGCATCCTCGCCGGAGACCAGCCCCGTTCGGCTGTAGGCGTGGTCGTGGCCGGTGAGCACCATGTCCACGTTGTGCCGATCGAGGACCGGTTTCCATAACGTTCGCGTTGCGCTCTTTCGCCCCTGTGCGGTCGCGAACACCGGATGATGGAAGGTGATGATCGTCCAGGCGTTCGGGTTCTCCGCCAGCACTCGCTCGAGCCAGGGAACCTGGGCTTCCAGCTTGTCGCTGGAATCAAGCGAGATGATCCGTGTGCCCTGATAGTCCAGGTAGTACGCGGTCTCTTCGAGGCCCTCAGGTCCGTTTTGCGGCAGCGTGAACTGGGCTCGCCAGTGCGGCTCCGGGAAGCGGACCTTGGTATCGTCGCTCTCCTTGCGGGACATGTAATCGTGGTTTCCCGGCGTGCCGACAAAGGGCACCATGGCATTGACCCAGCTCATGCTGTAATGCCAGTCGCCCCATTCCTCGTCGTTGCCACGCCCGCTGGTGAGATCGCCGCCGTGCAGGGTGAAGGCCGCCTGCGGGGCGGTTCGCATCGCCTCGCGAACCACCCAGGGCCACATCGGCCGGAGATGGTTCTGCGAATCGCCGAAGTAGATGAACGAAAACCGCCTGGGGCGGGTGCTGGCGGTTTGGAACTGGAACCACTCGCTCCAGTTCGTGCCGTCCCCGACGCGGTAGGCGTATCGCGTCTCCGGCTGCAGTCCCGTGAATCTCGCGACGTGGATATGGCAGTCATGCAGGTTGGTCTTGAAGAAGGTCGTCTCGGCTGCGATCCTCTGGAGATGCTTGTCGAAGCCGATTCGCTTGGTCTCCTTCGCGTAGCCGCCCTTCGCGGCCGGGGCGATCTCGGCAAAGCCCGCCTCGACTTCAGTCGACGTACGCCAAGTGACCGCCTGTGTCGTGGTGGGGTCATCCTCCCAGGTCAGCACGATGCGGTCCGGCATCCGGGTAGGCCTGTACAGCTTGCTTTCCGTCACCGCGGGCGGGGCGCCGCTATCCTCCGGTTTGGTTGTCTCATCGGCCAGCGTGACCGGAGCGAACAGAAAGGCGACGGCCAGCAAGGCGGCAAGCATGCCGCGGTGCAAACCATCATTTTCTCGGCGGCAAGCCCACTGCGGCATCTTCAGACTCCTTCAAAGTGTGTTTGCTGTATGGCATGCGGCAAGCATAGACGCAGGGCGAGGAAACGAGAAAAGCCGCCTTCCCCTACGCGTCGCGGCAATTCGCCACAGGGCGAGCTGTCCCGACACACATGGGAAGCACGGCTTTCTCATTTTGCGTTGTCGTTCTCCAACGTCCCCGTGGTTGCGGCGGGCAACCGAGAGGACTCTCACTTCACGGCCGGCTGTGTGGTCGGCACGGATTCGGGCTCAACGGCCGGGCTTTGCTTGGCGGCCTCGGCCTCAATCTGCTCGATCGACTTGGCGTTAATGAACACTTCCGCCAATTTCTGGTCGTCCTCGCCGGCCTGGGCCTTGATCTGCTTGAACAGCTCGGCCGCCGGCTCGCGCTGACCGGTGAAGTGGTAGACAAACGCCAGCACCAACGCGGCGTCCGAGTCGTCGTTGTGCTCGCCCAGCCACTGCTCAAGCGAGCGCAGGTGCTTGACGAAGTCCTCCTGCTCGCCGTAGTTGCCTCGCAGGTCGAACAGCGAGTTCACCACCTCGGGGAACAAGGTGACCCCCCGGCGAATGGCCATCGCCGACGATTGGTAATCACCCGTGGCGAATCGCGAAACCGCGTAGGCGAGCTGGGCGTCGACGTTGTTCCCGTCCTCGTTGATGATCTGGAGGAAGTTGGTTGCCGCCTCGTCGTACTTACCCTCGCGGAACTGCGTCGTGCCGCCCACGACCAAGCGTTCAAGCTCCTCTGTGCTCAGGCGGGGCGCCTGGGGTTCCTCGGCCGGCAGAGCCTGCGGTGTCTCCGGCAACGGCGCCTCCAGTAACGGTGTCGGAGCGGGTGCCGCCTCAGACACCGGCGGCTCCGGCATGGCGATGGGAGGCGCCTCCGGGGTCGGAGTCTGCGGCAGCGTCACCCCCTGTGGTGGGGCTACGTACTGGTCCGGGCTCGCATACTGCTGCTGCGGAGCGGTCACCACTGACTGCTCATAGTACCCGGGTTGATCGTAGTAGACCGTTTGCGGGGCCGCGTAGACCGGCGTCTCCACCACCACTGGCTGCGGCACATAGACCGGACTGGTGACCACCATCGGTGGCGCGTAGACCGGGTAATAAACCGGATACACCGGCGGCGGGGCTACGCAGTAGCTGTAGAACCCGAACCCGAAGGAGAACGATGTCCGGTGATGCGAATGGTGCCGGTAATGCGGGGGTGGCGGGCAATCGGGTCGAACGAACGTTGGTCGGATCGGCGGCGGGCCGAAGAACCGCAGCGGGGGCCTGCCCAGCGTCGTAGGCATCAGGCCTCGTCCACCCGTCCGCTCCGAGTGGGGCGTCACGATCGAGCTGCCCGGCCGGCCGCGCATGTCGCCCCCCGATTGTCGTTGCGTGCTCAAGGGTTGTGGTGAAGAACGGGCGGTCGGAGCCGCGGTTTGAGGCAGACGGTAGGGCGTTGTCGCCCGGGCGGTGGGTGATACCGCCGTCTGTCTCGGCCGACCCTCGGTCTGCACGGATCGTCCCGGCGTCCGGGACGCGGCCGATGGCTGGGCGCCAGGTTGTGCTTGCCGGGTAACGGTTCGCGGGGTCGGTTGAACGCGAGTCACCGTGGAACGACTGGGCAGCGAGGGCTGCACCCGAGCGGTCGGTGAGGCCGAGGTCGGGCTCGTGGGCCGGGTGACACTGGGCCGTGCGTCGCGGGTGATAGTCGTGGGAGTTCGCGTAGACGCGCTCGATCGGCTCGGGATCGCGGTCGGTTGAGGCCGGCTGATCGTAGGTGACTGAGTGATGGTTCGCGACGGTGTCGCCTGGGGAATCGAGCGACTCGTTGCGCTGGGCAAGGGCGACGGCCGTGAAACCCGTGGACGAGATGAGGATACCGACGGTGCGGACCGCATCGATGACGAGGGCGCCGACCGCAGCGAACTGATGATGGATGGCGAAGATCGGGTCGAGCTGGTGGAACCGCGGCTGGGTGCGGTGATTCGGCTTGGCGAACCGCTCGACCTACTGGAAAGCGAACCGCTTGACCGATTGAAAAGCGAACCGCTCGACCTACTAGAAAGCGAGCCGCTCGACCGACCGAAAAGCGAGCCGCTCGACCGACTCGGCGTGCTGCGAGCCCTCGGCGAAGAAGCAACGCTTCGTGAAGGACTCGATCGTGCGGAGGACCTTCGCGCGCGTGACTGGGCCAGCGCGGCGTCCGCGGCTGCCATCAGTAACACTGTAACGCACAGATAGGCCACCATGTGGCAGGGCCTGCCTTGGGTCATCATGGCATGGCTCCTTCTATTCGAGCGGCGGACAGCATCCAGTGCACGGCACATGCCGTACCTTAGCAATAGACACGCCCCGATACCAACAGGTTGGTTGGGACACGGAGCCGCGGAGGCGGGAAGGGGGTGGCTCGCGTTGTATGTTCATTCATGATAATGGTTTGCGCGGGCCGCCCGGGGCAGGGAGCTTGAAGCCGAGGTAGCTAGCCGCGTTGTGGTAGCAGATGTCGGCGACCATGCCGCCGACGAGGGCGAGGTCGTGGGGCACCAGGCCGCGGGTCATGTCGCCGCCCAGGATGTTGCACAGAAGCCGGCGGAAGTACTCGTGGCGGGTGTAGCTGAGGAACGAGCGGCTGTCGGTGAGCATGCCGACAAAGCGGCTGAGCAGGCCCATCTGCGAGAGGGTCTCGATCTGTTGAGTCATGCCGTCGAGCTGGTCGAGGAACCACCAAGCGCTGCCGAACTGGAGCTTGCCGGGCAGGGTGCCGTCCTGGAAGTTGCCGATCATGGTGGCCAGCACGGCATTGTCGCGGGGGTTGAGATTGTACAGGATGGTGCGGGCAAGCTGGTCGGTGCGGTCGAGGCGGTCGAGCATTCGGGCGAGCGGGCTCGCGATCTCGAGGTCGCCGATGGAGTCGAAGCCGGTGTCCGGGCCCAAGCGGGCGAAGAGACGGCTGTTGCAGTTGCGCATGGGCCCGATGTGGAACTGCTGCGTCCAGTTTTTCGCGTGGTCCATGATGCCGAATTCGTAGAGCATCGCGGACTTGAACTGACGGGCCTCGACCGGACTGACGGCGGCGCGGGTCCGTAGCTTCTTGAAGATGGCGTCGATCTCGGTAGCGGTGTAGTTGTCGGCATAGGCGGTGTCGAGGCCGTGGTCGGACAGCCGGCAGCCGCAGGCGTGGAAGAAATCGTGTCGGCGGCGGAGGGCGTCGAGGTAGCCGGCGAAGTCGCGGATGTCCACGTCGGCGGCCTGGGCCAGCCGGTCCAACCAGGCGTTGAAGGCGGGCACGTCCTCGACGGCCATGCCCTTGTCCGGCCGCCAGGTGGGCAACATGCGGATGCCGAAGGATGCATCTCCGGCGACGGCCTGGTGGTGTTCGAGCGAGTCGGTCGGATCGTCGGTGGTGCAGACCAGGACGACGTTCATTTGCCGCATGATGCCGCGGGCGGAAAAGTCGGGCTGCTGGAGTTTGGCGTTGCATTCGTCCCAGATGCTACGGGCGGTCTGCGGGTTGAGCAGGCGGTCGGAGATGCCGAACGGCCGCTTGAGCTCCAGGTGCGTCCAGTGGTAGAGCGGGTTGCGCAGCAGGCGGGGCACGGTTTCAGCCCATTTGGCGAACTTCTCGTAGTCCGGAGCGTCGCCTGTGCAGTAGCGTTCGGGCACGCCGTTGGTGCGCATGGCCCGCCACTTGTAGTGGTCGCCGCCCAGCCAGATCTCGGCGAGGTTGCGGAAGCGATGGTCGCGGGCCACTTGGTCGGGCGGCAGGTGGCAGTGGTAATCGATGATCGGCAGGTCGCGGGCGAACTCATGGTACAGTCGCTTGGCCGCTTCAGTCTCCAGCAGGAAGTCCTCGGTGATGAATACATCCTTGGGCATATGCCAACCTCACGGGCGGTCAAACTGGACAAACTCTCTCAGGTTACGGAGCTTATCATGACATCGCTGCTTCCCGCCACGGCGGCCGCTACGGGAGACCGCCATCCAGCGCTGTCATGCTATAGACGGCTCCCTGCACGACCGGCCATACTACCGGCAACCGGCGAAGCTTGGAATGGAATCGACGCGAGGTCGAGGAACAGCGTCTTGGCGATTGCACCGGCGAGACGCTCACCACGGCGGGCAGGCCGGTGCCCAACCGGTAGGCGATGTCCAAACATATATGCGACGAACGGCAACAAGTTGCCTTGGTCCCGACGAACGGGAGTCGATCATGGCTGCGAAGGTCAAGGTGGGTGTCATCGGGTGCGGGAATATCAGCGATGCGTACTTCACGCATTGCGCCAAGCACGAGATCCTCGACATGGTTGCGTGCGCGGATCTGGATCTGGCCCGAGCCAAGGCCAAGGCGGCCCAGCACGGTCTGCCGCGGGCCTGTACGGTCGCGGAGCTGCTGGCCGCCGATCTGGACGTGGTCCTCAATCTGACTGTGCCGCGGGCTCACGCGGGGGTTTCGCTGGCGGCTTTGGCGGCGGGCAAGCATGTCTACAGCGAGAAGCCGTTGGCCGTCAGCCGCGAGGATGGCAGGAAGATCCTGGAAGCGGCTGGGTCGCGAGGCCTGCGCGTCGGCTGTGCCCCGGATACCTTCCTGGGGGCGGGCCTGCAGACCTGCCGCAAGCTGCTTGACGATGGGGCGATCGGCCGACCAGTGGCGGCCAGCGCGTTCATGATGTGCCCGGGACATGAGAGCTGGCACCCCGACCCCGCGTTTTACTACCAGCCCGGCGGCGGGCCGATGTTCGACATGGGGCCGTATTACCTGACCGCCCTGGTGGCGCTGCTCGGGCCGATCGACAGCATCTGCGGCCAGACCGGCAAGGCCCATGACCTCCGCACCGTCACCAGCAAGCCTTTGTGTGGTACCAAGATTCCGGTAGAGGTGCCGACGCACGTTGCCGGGCTGATGCGGTTCGCCCGCGGAGCACTCGGCACGCTGGTCACCAGCTTCGACGTGCAGGCCCATGCGATGCCCTGCCTGGAGATCTACGGCACGGAGGGCAGCATGGCGGTGCCGGACCCCAACACCTTCGGCGGGCCGGTGCGCGTGTGGGAGCGCGGCGCGAGCGCCTGGCGTGAGGTGTCGCTGACGCATGGGTATGCGGCCCCCAGCCGGGGGGTCGGCCTGGCCGACTTGGCATGGAGCCTGCGAGACGGGCGGGCCCATCGGGCAAGCGGCGAGCTGGCCTTTCACGTGCTCGATGCGATGCACGCCTTTCACGAGGCCTCGGATCGCCGACAGAGTGTAGCCAGCACGGCTCCCTGTGACCGGCCGGCCCCATTGCCGCCGGGCTTGGCCGAGGGCGTTACTATCCCGTAATGCCTTCTCGTCTTGGTGGGTTCCGCGCTCGCATGTGTGCCGGCGGGCAGGCGGTAGCGGCCGCAGCCTCTGGAGGCCGCTGGATGGAGATAGATCCTCAGGCGTCAGCCGCTACCAGAAGGCCCCATCCAGCGCTGTCATGTTAACGCGTCGGCGCAAGGGCTTTCGCGCCGATGTCGCGGCGGCAATAGGCCCCGTCGAATTGAATGCGGTCCACGGCCTGGTAGCAGCGATCTCTCGCCGCCTGCAGAGTGTCTCCCATCGCGGTGACGCCGAGCACGCGCCCGCCGGCGGTGAGGATACGTTGGCCCGCCTGGCGCGTGCCGGCATGGAACACGACGGTATCCTCGACGGTCGCGGCCGACTCCAGGCCGGTGATCTCCTTGCCGACCTCGTAGGGGCCCGGGTAGCCGCCGGAGGACATGACCACGCACATGGCCGGCCGTGGATCCCAGTCCAGCGTGATCTGGTCGAGACGGTTGGCCTGCACCGCCTCGATCACGTCCAGCAGGTCGGTCCGCAGACGCATGAGCAAAGGCTGAGTCTCCGGGTCGCCGAAGCGGCAGTTGAACTCGAGCACCTTGGGCCCGCCGGCGGTCAGCATCAGACCGGCGTACAGAATGCCGCAGTAGGAAACCCCGTCGGTATGCAGGGCGTCGATGATGGGTACGAGGATCTCGGACTCGATCTGGTGGATCGTTCGCTCGTCCGGGACGGGCGTGGGACTGTAGGCGCCCATGCCGCCGGTGTTCGGCCCGGTATCGCCTTCGCCGGCCGCCTTGTGATCCTGGGTATTCTCCATGAGGTAGATGGTGTGCTCGTCCACGAACGCCAGCACGCTGACCTCCGTGCCGACCAGTTTCTCCTCGACGAGCACGCGGTCACCGGCCGGCCCGAACTCGCGATGCACCATGATCCGTTCCAGGGCCATGATGGCGTCGGCCGGATCGTCGCAGACGATCACTCCCTTGCCCGCCGCCAGACCGGCCGCCTTGACCACCACGCCGGCCTCGCGGCTGGCGATGTAGGTCTTGGCGTCGCGGAACTTGTCAAAGATGCGAGCGTCCGCGGTCGGCACCGATGACTGCTGCATGAGGTGTTTGGCGAAGGCTTTGTCGCCCTCGAGCCGGGCTGCCGCCTTTGACGGTCCGAACGCCCGGATGCCCGCGGTGGCCAGCTCGTCCGTCAAACCCAGGCACAGCGGTTCCTCCGGACCGATGACCACCAAACCGATCTTCTCCTGTTTGGCGAACCGCACCAGCCCGGGCACGTCGCCGGCCTTGAGCTCCACATTCTCGGCCAGGCCCGCCGTGCCCGCGTTCCCTGGTGCACAGTAGAGCCGGTTGACTCGCGGCGAGCGGGCCAGCTTCCAGACCAAGGCATGCTCTCGGCCACCACTTCCAACCACCAACACCTTCATCAGCTCACCTTCGTTCCGTCGTCGAACGCGTTTGCGCCGCTCTTCGCCATGCCGTCAGCGGCCACGCTCGCATTCCCTGTGCCGTCGCGAACCGGCCGGAAAAGCGCCGCACGATGCGAATTGTGGCCGAATGTCCGCAGCGAGTAAAGCGGGTCACCGATGACCCCCGCCGATTCGTGGGAACCGAGTCGAATCGTCGATGGGAGGACCGAGTCCGCTTGCTGACGGGAGGACCGAGTCAACTTGTTGATGGAAGAGCCAGACATCAGGCACGAACGGCAACAAGTTGCCTTGGTCTTGGGACTGGCCCTCGCCGACTTTGCCACGCCTCCCGGCCGGTGCTTGAGCGCCACCCCGACCGCGGTTGCCCCTGGTGGTGGCTCGCGGTATGCTGAACAGTCCATGGGGGCGAAGTGCAACCTCGTGGCTAGAAAGTCCTCGATATGCAGATCAATCTCCTTTGTATCGGAGATGTCGTCGGGCGGCCCGGGCGATTCGCGGTTTCGCAGGCCCTGCCGTACCTCGTCAAGCAGCACGATCTTCACTGCGTCATCACCAACGCGGAGAACATCGCCGGCGGTTCCGGTCTGACCCCGCAGCTCTATGACAAACTGCGGCGCTATGGCGTGGATTTGGTCACCATGGGCGACCACATCTATCGTCGGCAGGAGATCATCCCGCTGCTGGAGAAGTCGGACCGCATCGTTCGGCCGGCGAATCTGGCGCCCGCAGCCGTTGGGCGGACCGTGGCCATCTATGAGACCCGGCCCGGTCCCAAGGTGGCGGTCGTCTCGCTCCTGGGGCGGTTGTTCATGAAGACCATGTCCGATTGCCCCTTCCGAGCGGCGGATCAGGTGCTTAGCCAGCTCCCCCGGGACGTGAAGATCGTCGTCGTGGACATGCACGCCGAGGCCACCAGCGAAAAGATCGCCATGGGCTGGCACCTCGACGGCCGAGTCAGCGTTGTCTTCGGAACGCATACCCACGTGGCCACCGCCGACGAGTGCATCCTGCCGCACGGCACAGCCTATATCACCGACGTGGGCATGACCGGCCCATACGACTCGGTGCTCGGTCGGCGCAAGGACCGCGTCGTGCGCACCATGATCACCAACCTGCCCTCCCCCTTCGACGTGGCCACCGACGATCCGCGATTGTGCGGCGTGCTGGTCAGCGTCGATTCCGCCAGCGGGCGGGCCACGCACATCGAGCGGGTATGCGTCGATCGCGCCAGTGGCCTGCTCAGCGAGCCCGACACGGAGCCCGACTGATGGCCGGCCCACGCCCCATCTTCGATCCCGATCGAATGAAGGGCGGCGCCGCGACCCCCGCACTGCCCAAGACGCTGACGCCCTCGCAGCTTAACGCCTTCGTTAAGCGGGTGCTCGGCGATCATCTGCCCGGAACGATCCACCTGGTCGGCGAGATCAGCAACCTGGCTCGGCCGGCCAGCGGGCACGTCTACCTCACGCTCAAGGACGAACGATCCGAAGTCCGATGCGTGATGTGGCGGTCCGCCGCCCAAACGCTCAAGTTCCAGCTCAACGACGGACAGGAGGTCATCGCCACCGGGTTCGTCGATGTGTACGAGCCTCGCGGGCAGTTGCAGTTCTACGCGCAGAAGATTGAACCGCGAGGCGTGGGCTCGCTCGAGCTGGCCTTCCGGCAACTCCGCGATCGCTTGGCGAAGGAAGGACTGTTCGAGCCTGGCCACAAGAAGCCCATCCCACGTTTTCCTCGCCGGCTTGCGATCGTGACCAGCGCGACCGGTGCCGCGCTCCATGACATCCTTCAGACCCTCCGACGACGGTACCCGTGCGTGGACGTGCTGATCGACTCGGTGCGGGTTCAAGGCGAGGGGGCGGCAAAGGAGATCGCCGCAGCGGTCAACCGCTTGAATCGCCACAGCAAGGCACTGGGGAAAATCGACCTGCTCATCGTCGGCCGGGGCGGCGGGTCGCTCGAAGACCTGTGGGCCTTCAACGAGGAGGTCGTCGCTCGGGCCATCTACGCCAGTGGTATCCCCGTCATCAGTGCCGTCGGGCACGAGGTGGATGTGACCATCGCCGATCTGGTCGCGGACCTGCGGGCTCCGACACCCACCGCCGCCGCCGAACTGGCCGTCCCCGTGCTTAGCGAAGTGCTCGAGACTCTGAATACCGCCGCCTCCCGACTTCGCAGAGCGACGGGCAACCTCGTGGATCGGCAGTCAGCCCGACTTCAGGCCGCCGCCGCTTCACCCTGGCTGCGCGATCCGCTGGCTTTGGTTCGACAGCAGGCTCAGCGACTCGACGAGACCGCGGCACGCCTGCAACTGGTTGGCGCGCAGATTCTCGCCTCCCGCAAGCACCGTTTGCACGACCTGCAACTGAGACTGGCCGGCGTGCAGCCGCGGGCATTGGCGCATCGCCGGCAGCGGCAGGTGGAAGACTTGGCCGCCCGGCTGCGATGGCAAACCGTTCGTCTGCTGGATGCCGCCCGCCAGAAGCTGCACGCCGATGAGATCCGACTGCACGATCGTCATCCGCGGTCGCTGCTCGGTCGGCATCAGGAACGGCAACGAGAGATCGCGGCGAGACTACACCGAGCGATGCAGGGCCTCATGCGAACCGCGAGCCATGCGCTCCGGCAGCATGACCACGCCTTCCTGGCCGTCTCATCGCGCCGCAGAGTCGCGATCGAGGGCGGCAAAGTCGAGCAGCTTGAGCGGCAACTCCAACGGACGGTACTGCACCGGCTTGCCTTGGCCGGCCCGCGGCTCGACGCTCTCGAATCGAGGATCGAGGCAACCAGCCATCACAAGACGCTCGCTCGCGGATTCTCATTGACTCGCGACGCCGCCACCGGGCGCATCATCGTCGCCGCGGACCAAGTCGCGCCCGGCCAGCAAGTCGTAACCCAAACCGCCGAGGGCGATTTCACCAGCAAGGTAATCGCTCCCGACTGATCCGATCGCAGTTCGTCTTGAGGAATTTGCAGAATCGCCTCCGTCGTTGGGGCGACGGAGGCGATCGTCTTGTGCGTGGTGATACGCAGGTTCCGGTCAGCGTTTTCGCCGAACCAGCCGCAGCATCAGCAGGCCGGTCGCAGCAGCCAGGATGGCAGGCCCAAGGCCCGCGGCACACAACGGTGAGCCAATCAGCAGATCCTCAGGGTCCGTTTCGGCCGCGGTTGTGCTCGGAACCGTTACCGTGATCGAGGTCCCGTTCTTGCCTGTCCCGCCTTGGTCGTCAACAGCCGTCACTTGGACCGCGTAGACCCCGGGATCGAGGAACACGTGCTGGACGACTTGCCCGGTGACGATCGGGCTGCCGTCCGCGAAGTTCCACTCATACCGCACCACTTGGCCGTCCGTGTCCGTGCCGGTTGCCTGGAACAGAACAGGCAAGGGCGCCTGGCCACTCGTCGGGTTAGCCTGCACGGAGACTTGAGGCGGATGGTTGTAGGGCGCCGTGACGACGATGCGAACCACGGAGTACCCTGATTCGCCCCGGTTGTTGGTCACCGTGAGTCGGGCGAAGTACTCGCCCGGCGTCGCGTAGCTGTGATCCGTGATGCGATCAGAGGAGACGTAGCCGTCGCCAAAGCTCCAACTGTAGGCCAAGTCGTCCGGCTCAGTCGTACTGATCGCCCCGCCGGCAAAGTGCACGGCCAAGGGAGCCGTCCCTGCTGTTACTGAAGGCACGATCGAAGCCTGAGGGGCGGTGGAAGAGCCGGCTGTCGTGAAGCTGCCCCGGCGTCCCCACGAGTAGCAGTTGTACGCGTTCCGCACGAAGATCCCGTATTCGTATTGCCCGGCCGGCAGACTGGCAAGATTCTGGTCCAGCCGCTCGACAATCGAGTTGGTAATGATCACCACACCCGGGGCAACCTGCTGGCCGACCTGATACTCGACCTCATCCGTCGGGCTCCAGTCAAGACTGCCGGTCGAGCTGCGAGCGATCACCACCCCGGCTACATCGTTGGCGGGATTGGTCCAGATCAGCATGCCCGTCGAGGCGGAACTCACCGCTTGGACTCCGGTCACCGGACTGGGCCAAGTCTTACCGGCCGCAGCGGCCTCCACCGCACGCAAAGCGTTCACCCGGCCGTGCCCGTAACGCTCGTTGTGCCCGGTCACCGGGTCAAAGGTTTCGTTCGGCGCCGTGATCTTGTCCGCCGTGTGCTCGACGATGTTGCGAACCTGCTCGGCGGTGAAGGTGTTGCTGATGCTGAAGACCAGGGCGGCCACACCGGCGGCCACCGGGCACGCCGACGACGTGCCGTTGAATGTACGGGTATACGCGGTGTCGGGGAAATCGATGATTTCCGGATCAGGAACCTCGACGCCGCCGACAATTCGCGTCGGCGGGTTGAAGCCCCTGGGACGCGGCAGCGGAAGCCCCGTGACCGGATCAAAGATCGGGAATTGGCTCTCGTCGATATCCACCGTCGCCATATCCGCTTCAAAGCAGTCACTGTCCAGCGGCAGCCCACCGCCCATGCTCCGCGGATTCCCAAACCCGCCGCCGGGTGCCACCACGGATTGCTCCGGACCGAAGTTGCTGTAACAGGTCAGCAGGTCGTTCCGCAACGTGGCTCCGATGGCCATGACACTCGGCAGTGTGGCGTAGACGTTGCCGAAGCTGATCGGCAACGTCTCATTGCCCGCGGAGAACATCACCAGCACCCCACGGCCGCCGCGACCTTCCCTGGCTACCTGGTCGATCGCGTCGCTGATCACGTCCGGCAGAAACAGATCCGCCGTGGGAATCGTTGGCAGTATCACCCCTCCCAGTCCCCAACTGTTGTTGATGATCATCGCCCCGCTGATTTCATGGAAGATGAAAGACTGGGCCACGTCCAGGTCGGTCACTGCCAGGGTGGCCCCCCAACGGGCCGCGGTGATCTGGCTCAGTGGGGCTACGCCGCGCACCCCAATCGTATTCGGCGAGGCGGCGATCAGGCCCGCGACCGACGTGCCGTGCCCCTCGACGGCGTACGGTAAGGCGGGGCTCGGGTCCGCGTCATTGTCGGCAAAATCAAAGCCGATCAGGTAGTTGTCGATCAGATCATCGTGTCGCCACTGTACTGCCGTGTCATTGATCCCCACGATCGCGTTCTGGCCCATCGTGTACTGCCAAGCCTCGACGGCTTTGATATCCGCCCCCGCGGCCGCGCCCGGGATCTGTCCCGTATTCTCCAAATGCCACTGCAGCGGGAACAGCGGGTCTTCGATCGGACTCTGATGCCACGTCAGGAGATCCTTCATGAGGATCGTCGGATGGCTGTAGACCACCCGCCCGCTTTGATAGAGACTCGCCGCCACCTCGAACGCGTCAGCGCTGGTCTCATCGAGTGGCTCGAGGACGTAAACCTGAGGTAGGCCGTTCACTGCCTGCGAGACCCGTGCGCCGTATTGGGCCGCCATCGCGTGGGCCGCCGAAGCCGATGTGCCCGGAGGAAACTTGGCCATCACTTGGCCCGTCGGAATCAGGCTGAGCGACGATCCCGGTAGACGATATACCGGCCGGGCCGTTCCGACGCCCGCCACTCCCAGGACCTGTTGCATCGTCGCTCGATCGGCGGCGTTGACGAACAGGCGACGGTATGGAAAACGCTTCGACAGATCGGAGATCACTTCGACAGAGGTGAAGCCTTCCGCGGCCAGATCGCGCAACACGGCGTCCTCCGCCCGGCTACCGTCCAGCTCGAGCAGCACTTCGCCGGCCACACGCTCCATCACGATGCCCCGCCCGCCGGAGTAGTACACGGCGGCCCGGGCGTCGCTCCCGCTCGTCGCGACCATCGCCGCAACAGCACAAACCGCAAGCCGCAGGCCGACCGCCAGATACCTGTCAACCCGGGACACCAATCCAACGATTTCCTGCCGCATTATCTCATCCTTGTCCAACAGCGCCCCGCCGATCATCCCAGGATCAGCTCGTATCCCCATGCCGGATGTCCAGCCCGACGCCAGGGTGTCACCATCCGAACCCGTTCGAGCCCTACGGCTTGAAACCGTAGATCAGGTACACCTCGCCGGCTTCCGTCTTGCCATCGGGAGAGGCGAGAATGGAGCTGATCATGATGTCGGCCCGCCCATCGCCGTCCACATCGCCCGCTGCCGAAACGCCTCGCGACTGCAAGCCGCTCAACGTCACGCCGCCGCCAAGGGCGTTCCCCGCCGCACGGCCAATGAAGCTCACGCCCGGCAGGTACGGCGTACCAATCTGGTCCAGCGAGATCGTCCCCGTCAGGTGCGACCCGCCAAAGACCACATAGACCAGCCCGCACCCGGTCAGATCATCCGGCTGGCCATCCAGGTTCAGGTCGTCGGCGTATCCATCCCCGTCCAGGTCCAGGCCGGCCGCATCCCCGTTGGCATCTTCTGCCCCGTCGGTCCCGCTGACGAATCGGAAAGACGGACTCGCGTTGGGCGCCGAGACCAACATGTCCGGGATGTTGTCGCCGTTGAAGTCGCCGGCGCTGGTCACCGCCGCGCCGGCCATGTCCCCGGCGTTCGCGCCGATCAGCATCATGCCGTGCCCGGCATCCCGAAGCTCGTTGAGCGTCGTCCCACCGGCCGGGCTCAACAGCGTCGTCCGACCACCGAACAGAATGAAGACCTCGCCCGAGCGAATGCCGCCCGCCGTCGTGGCCGTGTCGCAACCGATCAGCAGATCCGGGAACCCGTCGTTGTTGTAGTCGTCGCTCAGCGAGCCGCCGCCGTACAACACGCTGCCGATGTTCTCACCTTCCTGCCCGACGATCGTCACGCCCACCAGCCGGTCCGGGTCTGTGTAAGGATCACGCCCCAGGTCCTCCAGCAGGTAGTTGGATTCGATCTCAGGTTGTCGGCGATAGATCACATACACCGCACCTCGCGGCGAACTGGAGATCGGCGAGAGGTACGCCCCCGGCGCCCCGACCGCGAAATCATCCACACCGTCGTTGTTCAGATCGTAACAACCGGTAACCTCGCCCACCCGGTCCCCCGGGCCCGCCCCAACAATGTGGAACGGCCGGGACATCTCGTACTCCACGTCGCCCGGGCCGATGACAATTCGGAAATCTTCCGCTCCATAGCAGCGGGAGTAACCAACATCCTCGATAATGTAGTTGTGCGGCGCGGGGATGTTGAGGTTCTCGCCTCCCAGTTCTGCTTCCACCCCCGTGGGTAATCGATAGGGGAATTGGTTTGCTGGAGCCCCCGGCCGTTTGAGTTGAAGCATATAAATCGAGCCGGACTCAAAACGAGTGAGTGTGGGCAGAGTGGGTACATCAGTCCGCCGAACCGTGCGCAGCGGGGCGGAGACAAGCAGAAAATCGCCCGAGACCGAAACGCTGGCGCCGAACCGATTGGCTACCGATGTGCAATCGGTTGGCGTCGAACACTGTGACGTGGTTTGTCCGAGGATGCGACATCCGTAGGGTGGCAGAGCCTGGGCCATCTCGCGGTTGGAGCAGCGCGTTCCTGGACCGTAGAAGCCCGTACCCAGCACCCGCATTTGGCCAAAGTCAGGTTCCTGGCCGAAGGGCGCTCCGCCGTTTACGTTTGGCTCGCAGTCCGCGTTAACAAACCATCGCCCGCCGACATTCAATTCCGTCGTGGGCGGTGCGGGAGGGTCAATCTGGGTCATGAAGATCTGCTCGCCGCAGTAGTAGCCATATTCTGGGTGATTTGTCCCGCTGGGAATCATATGGCCCAACGCGGGCATGGCGTCCGCCAGCCGAGGCGGGTCGATCATCGCAAGGGTGTTCTGCCAGAAACCCTCGCACGGGAAGACCGCCGAGTTGTCATTTTCCTCACCGCAGACCGCCACGCGAGTGGGCAAGTTATCACCGACCCGCAAGGCCATCTGATTGAACACCTGTCCGACTTCCTGAAGCTGGAGAACCCGGTCGAAGTGGCGACTTTGGGCCGTACGGCTCGCCAGCAGTGGGTTTCGACTCGATACAATCACCACCCCGCCCCGCAGGAAATGGCCGTTGTTCTCCAGCCGTCCAAGGCCCACGAGTCGGGAAGGATGCAAACCGGTGGTTACTTGGTTCCACAGACTGAACGAGTTACAGAACGGGAAGCTGAAGACCAGCTCGCTGATACCGTCGCCATCCTGGTCGGGGATGATGGTGACCAGACGCATGCCTTCGGTTTCATAAGCCGGGCAAGGATAGCCGTCCACGGTATAGGGGATGGATCGGCCGGCACGGGCCAAGTCGGGATCGGTCAGGTAATCACCGGGGTAGGGGTTCGGGATGATGCCGCTGAAGATCACGCCGGGCAGGGTCGTCTGGCCGATGCGGTTGACGTTGTAGTCGCCGGAGTACCGGTTGGGTGAACCGTAGATCAGATAAGCCTCGCCCGCCCCGCGGCCCTCCAGGCGGAACAGGAACGGCTTGCCATACTGGGCCGTCAGCAAGATCTCGTTGCGACCGTCGCCGTCGTGGTCGTCCGCCGTGATCATCGCACTGCCGAGGTAGTCCCGGAAATTCGCCCCCTGGAAAACCGCTCCCTGGAACGGTCCGCTCTGAGCGATGACCCGGTTGTCGGAGCCGACCTTGGTCGACAAATTGCCCACCCAGAACGTCTTGGGAACGATGCTCACCGTGCCGGGGGCGTAACTCGTGACCATGTCGCCTTCCGCCGGAGTGACCGTGACGCCCATGAAGAACGTGCCTCGCAGGCCCGTCGTGTCGAAATCGTGGTACTTGCGGTAGGCGTCCAGGCCCTCTACCAGCGTGATTCCTTCCGCGTCGGGATCGGGTTCCGTCTCATCGCCCGCCCGGAAGACCCGGAAGACCCGGACCGTGCCTTCGCCGGTCCGCAGGTTGGTCGTCCAGTTGACCCGAACTGTCTGGCCCGCAATCACCGAAGTCGCCGTCAACGGCGTGGTCACCCGGAGAACACTTGCTCCGCCGCTTCCGCCGTTGCCGCCGTTGCCTCCACTGCTCCCGCTGCCTGCGCTACGGATGAACACCGGCCCGGGCCCGTAAGCGACCAGCGGGGTGGTCATGTCGTTGAGCAACTCGGCACCGACGTAGTACTCGCCGTCCGCCAGCTCGGTCGTATCCCAGCTCGTGCCCCCATCAGATGGTGCAAAAGTGGCGATGGTGACCTCGTTCCCGTTCCCGAATACCTCGTCCAAGTCGTAGAAGACCCGCACTTGGGCGGCAGAGACCGTGGGATCGTTGGCCGCCACGGTGATCTGCACAAACTGACCGGGCTCGAACTGCACGCTGGCCGCGGGGGCCAGCACGCGAAGGTAAGCCCCGGCCGCCACGGCAATCGTTCCCGGTGCGCTGGAACTGGTCGCAACCCCGGTCGGGGTGGTGATCGTCGCACCAATCGTGTACGTGCCCGTCGCCAGACCGCTGGTCTGGAACGTCGCCTGGAGCGTACTCGAGTTGGCTTTGCTCCCCGCCGCGAATGCGACTTGGCTTCCCCCCGCTCGCTGGTAATACACCTCGTAGTCGAAGTCCGAGACATTGGCCTGGAACGCCACGCTCACATTCGTGTCCGACCCGACGCTTGCCGCGGTCAGAGGAGAGATCCAACTGATCGAGGGCGGCGGCTCCAGGACCACAGGGGCCGGGGCGTACCCGACCGCTATCCCCGATCCGCTCGTCGCGGTGATGCCCAAATACACCGTACCGGCCGACAGACTCGCCGTCGCCATCTGCACGAACTTGTTCGTGCCGCTGGCCAGAGCGGTGGCGTACACCACCTCGTCCCCAGTGCCGGGGATACCATCGCGGTCGTAGAACGCGCTCACCATGATCGCTTCGCCCGACGGGCCGGTCGCGTCATAGGTGACCGTCACCAGATTCCCTAGAGTGATAGTCTGAGGTACCGACGGGCTGTGCACAACGACCCCAAGCCCCCCGGTCGGCGTGGTGCCTGGAACCGGACAGCCTTGGCCCAGTACCAACGGCAAGGCCAGGAGGCCGGCCCACAATGCCCATCCCCGGTGCGACCGACGAATGCTGCTCATAACCTCATGCTCCATTACCAATTATGTCCGCAGGGAGTATCGCTCCTGGCCAGTCCTCGCCGCAGGAATACGCCGCTCGCACCGACCGTAGAAGGTCTCCAACCTATCATCGTGGCCACCAAGGTTCCTGTCAATCTTGCCCGCGGCTCAGGATCGCTTGAGGGATTCGGGTATCTAGCCCGGCCAAAGGCATTCAACCACGAGGCGGCAATGGGTCGATGAACAAGCTTTGGCAAGGGGCTCGACCTCATGGAGGAGGTGAGCGATGAAATCGCAAAAAACCAGCGCTGCCGCGCTGTGGCTGTCCTGTCTCGGAACACAAGATCGCGGTCCCCACACCGCTTGGATCTCCAGCTACCTGCCCTGGGTCCAACTTCAGTTGGCGATCTGGGCTTGCGGGGGGCCGAAGACCACTGAGGGCCAGCACCATGCATACGATGGTCTGGTCCAGGGAGCGAAGGGGGATCTCTTCTTGCCCTTCGTGCCCCCGGCCCGTGCCTTTGAGGCCGGGCGACAGGGCTGACCGGACCGGCTGACGGCCCGAGTGCGCGTTCCCAAGAGGGCGACCTACCGGATCTCGCCCGGCTTCTCGTCGTCCACGAGGATCTTCTGGATCGCGCTGCGCACCACCGTGATCTTCACGTTGGCTGACTCGTCAACCTTCAAGGTCACCTCGCTGTCGCTTACCGATACCACCGACCCAATGATACCCCCGATGGTCATGACCCGATCATTCTTGCCGATCGCCGCGAGCATTTCCTGCCGCTTACGCTTGTCTTTGCGGTTTCCGCTGATCAGGATGACGTAGAAGACCACGATGGCCAGCAGCATGGCGTACATCAGGCTCGATCCGCCGCCGCCGTTCTCCGCAAGCACAAGCATCAAGGGCATCTCAATCATTCGGTCGCTTCCCCAGTCAGGGACTCGTTCGCCAAAGGTTCCTGGGCTACCGGGAACTCGGCCAGCATCGTCGCCCAATCTCCTTGCGGAATCAAGTCCCGCAGCCGCTGCATAAACCGCTGGAAGAACCACAAGTTGTGCACCGACACGAGCATCGGGCCCAGCATCTCGTGGGCCAGGAACAGGTGTCGAATGTAAGCCCTACTGAACTTCTGGCAAGCCGGGCAGGGGCACCCTCCTTCGAGGGGCTCGTCCTGTCGGCGATAGCGCTCATTGCGGAGCTTCATGGTGCCCGTTGCGGTGAACGCGCAGGCGTTGCGGCCGTTGCGGGTGGGCAGCACGCAGTCGAACATGTCGATGCCGGCCCGGACGGCGGCGAGGATGTCGCACGGCTTCCCTACGCCCATGAGGTACCGCGGCCGGTTGGCGGGCAGCGAGGGCACCAGCTCGCGGAGCACAGCCACCATCTGGGCATAGGGCTCACCCACCGACAGGCCACCCACCGCGTAGCCGGGGAAGTCCAGCTCGATCAGCCGCTCGGCACACGTTCGCCGCAGGTCGTGGTACACCCCGCCCTGGACGATTCCGAACAGGGCCTGATCCGACCGCTGGTGGTGCCGGCGGCACTGCTCGGCCCAGCGGACGGTTCGCTCGACGGCTTGTCCGGCCACCGCGCGATCCGACTGGCCTGGCGGGCACTGGTCGAAGGCCATGATGATGTCCGCCCCGAGCTGGTTCTGGATCCGCATGGACGATCGCGGGTCCAGGTGGATGTACTGCCCGTCGAGGTGCGAGCGGAAGGTGACGCCTTCGTCGGTGATGCGGTTCAGCTCCGCCAGGGAGAAGACCTGGTATCCGCCGCTGTCGGTGAGGATGGGGCGGTCCCAGCCCATGAACCGGTGCAGGCCGCCCAGCTCGGCTACCAGCTCGGCCCCCGGTCGCTGGCCAAGGTGATAGGTGTTGGCGAGCAGGATGTCGGCCCCGCTGTCGCGGACCTGATCGGGCCAGACGCCCTTGACCGTGGCCCGCGTGCCGATGGGCATGAAGGCGGGCGTGCGAATCTCGCCGTGTGGCGTGACCAACCGTCCGTGCCGGGCGTGGCCCGCCGGTTCACTCTCAATGATCTCGAAAGTCAGCATACGGCCGCATCTTACCATTTCCGACAGGCCGATTCGACGATGCCCACGTTTGTGCCTCGAACGGGCCTCCGGTCTGTGTCCGTGAGGCCTTTGGGTAGTATGACAGTGCTGGATGGGCCTTCTCTTGTAGTGGGGTTGGCTCTCTACAGGCCTTTGATGCGGATGTTGCGGAACTCCACGGGGTCGCCGTGGCCCATGAAGCCGATGTGGCCCTCGGTGTGGTGACGACCCGGATGGTCGCTTCCGTCGGGGGCCTTCTCGATCTTGCTGAGGTCAACGTCGAGGATTTTCGTGCCGTTGACCGCGACCTGAATGCGCGGGCCTTTGGCGATGACCTCCTGGTAATTCCATTCTCCTGTCGGCCTCAGGTAGCCGCGGTGAGCCCCGGCCACGCCGTAGACCGACCCGTGGACCTGCCAGTCCTTGAGGTTCTTGTATTTGGGATGCCCGTCGTCGAGGATCTGGAGCTCCATGCCCGCGAAGGCGGGGTTTCCCTTGAGGGGCGAGCGAATGGCCAACCCGTTGTTGCCCCCCGGGGGCAGGCGGAACTCGAAGCGGAAAGCGAAGTCGCTGTAGGGATCCGCGGTGAACAGCGTCCCGCCGCCCTGCTTGAAGCGTAGCACGCCGTCGACAGCCTCATAGCTGTCGGTGGCCCCGATCCATCCTTCGAGATCCTTGCCGTTGAACAGTGTCTTGAAGCCCTCCTGGCTGCGGCTCTGGAGCATGCGGTTGGCGTCGTCCGCCCCGATCTCGCGGATGAAGACATTGCGGAAGCGCATCTCGCCGCCGTGGGTCTGCAACTGGATCGGGCCGGCCGGCAGCATGGGCCGGGCACGGTCCCAGAAGTTCTCCATGACCGCGTCTTTGACGATTGTCTGCCCGTTGAACGTGACCGTGACCCGCTCGCCGAGCATGAGGATGCGGAAGCTGTTCCACTGCCCGATGGGCTTGTCCGCCTTGACCAGCGGCCATTTGCCCTCGGCTTCGTTCTGATTGTTCCACAGGGCCCCGGAGCCCTTGTCGCAGCCGTTTTGCTGGTCGCGGGGATTGGCCGGGTCCCAGATTTGCACCTGCGGGCAGCCGCGAAGGTAAATGCCGCTGTCGGTGTTGGGGCTCATCATCCGCCATTCCAGCAGCAGCTCGAAGTCGCGGTAGTCCTTCGCCGTGGTGAGGTAGACGCCGCTGCCGTCGTTGATGATCTCGCCGCCCTCGGCCCGCCAGTGGGCGCGCATGTCGGTGTCGGCCGCTTCCTGCTTGGCCGTTCGCTCCTCGCTGCTCCACTTGGCGATTTCGTAGGGGTTGACGTGGCCCAGCCCGCGCCAGCCGTCGAGATCCTTGCCATTAAACAACGCGGTGAAGCCCGGCGGCGGCACATTGTGCTCGTCCGCCCAAGCCGTGGCGCAGAAGGAACCAGCGAACGCGACAAGAAGTCCGATGATGATTGTTGTTGTTGTTCTCATGGGGGACCATTATAGCGTGTCCGCATCGGTTTGCGGTAGTCCTGGTCGTCGTTGAGGACTGAACCCGACGACTCGCGTCGTCGGCTCACTGTGCGTTGTCGAGCCGCTGTCCGTTGTCGAGCCGCTGACGCAAGTCAGCGGGTGCCCTCCACGTCATCACGAAAATGGCTCATGCGCTCGCGGATCTCCGAATACAGTTGCGCGGTCCAAGCAGGTGCGTCCGCGGGCACATCCCCCAACCATGTCCTGAAATCGACGGGCGCGAGAATCAACTCGGTGTTGGCCAACCCGACGTCTGCAACCAATACGAAAAGATCCTCCGCAGCCTGATCTCCCATGGCCAGACATCCAACCGATACGTCATTGCCGTGAATCATGATGTCCCCGCCGAGATTCGATCGGCCATCTGCCCTCGCGCGTATGCGATCATCCTCGTTGGGATAGTTCACGCGAAGGGCAAGATGAAACATGCTGCTGGGATGGAGCGATTCGATCCGGTAGAGCCCCTCGGGAACCTGTCGGTCGCCTTCCCGCAGCTTGGGACCAAGGCGGCCGCTTGCCGCCAAAACAGGATAAGTCCGCACGTGCCGGAATGTGCTGTCGGGATTGCCGCCCCAAAGCTCAAGCTGCCTGCTATGCTTGATCCCGATCAAGACCAGTTTGGCCGGCGGATACTCGATGCCCGCCGCCCTGAAGAAAGGCTTCAGCCGTTCGCGTGCCGCCGGCCCGTACTGCTCCAGCCGTTGCGCAACCGTCGCACCGCCAGCCAACCGTCGCCAAGCCCACCCGGCATAGCGGCCAAGCGGTGTCACGAGAAGCACGATGGCACCCAAGCCGATTGCCGCAATCACGATCGAGAGGGTTTTTCTGTTCCATATGGTTAAGCGGTGTGCCAATCCAGTCGCCTCCCCGGCGCGTTTGAGCCGAGTATTTGTGACGGCGATTGTAGCCCTCGCCCGCGCAAGAACAAAGCCTCCCCCTTTCGCGGCGAGAGGCTTCTTCTCGATGCATGTCGAGTCGGCCGATGGCCGACGCGATCAGTTGATCAGTTGAACAGGAGACCGCAGGTGAGCGGAACCGCCGGTGTACTCTTGACAGGCGGCAGGCTTTCATCCTTCGCCTGCTCTCCTGTTCTTCCGCTCACCTGCTCCAGTCGGCCATCGGCCGACTCGGGGCGACTGGACACCAGTAGAACCGTTCCTGGCGGGGGTGGCGGGGCTGGAGGGGCATATCCGGCAAGCGCTGGTGCGGTTAGCGGCAGGCTGAGCCCCCTTCAATGATGCGTCCCTCGCAATGCGGCCTTCATGCCGCGGCGAGCATGAGCGAACGTCGCCCAGAAGCGGGCTGATGCGGTCGGAAGGCGCCGAAAGCTTTGATGCGGCGCCTCAGCCGGCGTGCGAGCGCCCGAATGAGCGTCCAATCGCCGAAAAATGCCCCGAAACCTGCCATCCCGCGTCGTTTCATCGCCACCAGCGCGCGGAACAGGTTCCACCCCGCACACCGAAGCAAGACCGCCATTCGAACGCGCGGTGAGCCGCGGACACGAAGGCGGCCCATGCCCGTTTTCCGTTTGAGGCCGGCGTTCACCGATTCGCCGCCGCCGCGAATGGCGTAGTGCTCGCGGAAGGCGTTCGTGGCCTGCTCGGCCCGACGTGAGGCCAGCCGGTGCTCGGCGGGGGTGTGCTCGATCACGTATTCACCCCGGACCTGCTTGACCGGACATTAGTTCCGACAGGGACACACTGAGCAATGCGCGGCATCCATGACCGTTCGCGTCCGCCCCTTGTCCGGATCATGGACGGAGGAAACCGGCTCGTGCCCGTTGGGGCAGCATTCGACCGTCTGGGTATCCTCATCCACCACGAAGTCATCGATCGTCAGGTCGAAGTACTCCTTCAGGAAGATCGCTCCCGCCATGCCGTGCAGTTCTCTGGTCGGGCAACCCTGCTTGGCATCGAAGTGCTTGCCCAAGGCCCCCGCCGGCATCAGGTGCAGCATCTGGTACCAAAACACGCCCGGCCAGTCCGATGACAGGTACTTGATGGTGATGGGCGAAAACATCGCCGCGGCGGGCTCGAACAAGGTCATTTGTCGGGGATCGACCGCGTACCGTATATTCTTTCTAGCCTCCTTGTCAGCATGGTATTACAACAATAATAGCTCTACCAAAGAACCTACGGGAAGGCAAGGGAACAATGGTATAACTCTTTACTACTTAAGGCGTTGCGCGTGACTGTTGGCCGACTTAGCGTGGCAGGGCATTCTGCGGGGCGCGTCTTAGAAGCCCTGACGATCTCACAATCCGGAGGGATAGCCTGCGGCGCCTGCCGATCAACGTCAGCCCGCCCAGAGCCAGCAGCGACAGCGTGGCGGGTTCGGGGACAAGCGGCACGTAGTTCCAGCTCCCGTGGTCGGCGGTGTCAAACGAATCGAAGGCGTAGGCCGCGCCGTACCAGTCGGTGTACTGGCCGATGCTTATTTCGGCTGACGTCGTTTCGAGTAAAGAGGCATAGACGGTGCCGCCCCAGATATTATGTGTCGCATCAACACCGCCTGTCATGGTGAAACGTGCGCACGTTTCAAGGTAGATAAGGCTGGCCAACTGCGGCGCCTGGTTGATGGGCACGAAGGCGCCGCCCGTTCCAGCGCCTTTGACCAAGAGCGTCTGTTGCCCAGCAAAGGCCGCGTCGCCGACGACATACATGTTGACGAGGTTGCCGGACGTCAGGTCAATCTGCAGATCGAAGCCTCCCCGAGTGGTGATCGAGTCAAAGTAGTAGTTGCCCGACGACAGGATCACCGCTTGGTTCTGAGAGGAGGTCTCCAGTGCGCCGTACGTGCCGGGCGCGAGCGTCAGCGAATTGCCTTGGCCAGCAGGGACGGTCTGGTTCGCGCCGCCGGCCGTGAAGACCGTCGCCGCCGGCATGGTGATGAGGTTGAAGGTCTTGGTTGAGGGACTCGACACCGCCCCCTCGACAATCGCGGTGGAAGGGGTGTAGCTAGTCGTGTACTGCACGTTGCCACCGACCCCGCCGGCCTTCCGTATGCCCGTTAGTTGCCCCAAGGTGACGGAATTCCCGTACAGATTGCCGTAGATGTTTGCCCCCCCCCCGATACTAGCCGCACCATTAGCCACAACCTCGCGCAGCGGCCCCGACGAGCTGCCGACAGTGAGATCCTGGCCAAAGGTCAAGGCGCCGCCGGCGTAGGCCGAGCCGTTGAGCTGTGCGGGATAACCCGTCAGCGGATTGCCTTGCTGGAAGAGGTCCTGGTTGCTGCCGATATTGCCGTTGACGAGGACGTGTCCGCCAATTGAGGTCTCGTTACCGCCAGAGGCGGACAGACCGCCGCCTGAAAAGATCACGAAGTCGGACAACGGAACCGTGACTGTAGATGCAGATGCCGTACTTGCAGCCACCAGCACCAATACTACAAGTCCTATTACTCTCATTGCTTTTCCTCCTCCTGCCAACGCGGGAAAACCGCCGTACTCCTCCGTCATCGAAAACAAAAAGCCGACGCAGGAGTCACGGGGAGGCGCTCCATCGCGTCGGCTCACTTGCTAACGAGCCCCCGGCACCGCCGGGTCGTCCTTTATCTGGTCCGCCAAACAACTACCTAGTTTAGCTCGTTGATCTGGCTTGTCAACCCTCATTATGAGACGATTTGAAGGCTTCTTCCGCCCCCCCCCGGCGGCGAAGCCGATTGCTCGCTTGGCGGAACCCCGATCCTCGCTCAACGCTGCGTTAGCCGACTACTTCCATAACACCTTTTATGGCAGAGTGTTATGTCATGTCTCTGTCGCCGCAGGCGCACTATAATCACAGTTAATGCAACTTAGATGCGTCCCTCACAATGCGGCCTTCATGCCGCGGCGAGCATGAGCGAACGTCGCCCCGAAGCGGGGAGCGGCGGCCCCGCCGCCGATGGGACCATGGCGTCGTCTGTAACACGCCATGGTCAAATTTCAGAGGAGAGAGTCGAGGGGGCGGCAAGTTTCACGCATTCGCTGCTGGCGG
>JAAYDF010000154.1 GCA_012729395.1 Phycisphaerae bacterium | reverse complement strand
ATCCTCAATTCAACTACGCTTCGCGTCCAAAGCGGGCAAATTTAAACAAACAACGGGACCCTTGTCAAGTAAAAAATGCATTATCTCGCGGCGCCGCCGGGACTTCGAGCGGCCCTGCCGCCTCCTGTGCGCCGGGGGATGCCCGCCGCGAGGGCCTGGGCTCAACTGCGCCGCGTGCCGATCGTTCTTGACAATTCGGCTATATTGACCCGAATCTGATACAGAGGCGTCGGCGCGGTATCAGACGCAGGCCCGCCTCCGTGCCATCCTGGAGGAGGCGCTGTTGCGATGACGTCGGGCGAGCTGATTCCGTCACACGGCGGGTACCGGGACCTCAAGAGTTTTCAGGTGGCCCGGCTGGTCTATGACGTGACGGTGCGTTTCCGCGACGCGTACATAGAGCCTCGAAGCCGTGCCTGCGACCAGATGGTCCAGGCGGCGCGCAGCGGGGTGCAGAACATCGCGGAAGGCAGCATGGCCTCGGCGACCTCCAGGAAGACCGAACTAAAACTCACCAGCGTCGCCAAGGCCAGCCTGGAAGAGCTGTGCCTCGATTACGAGGATTTCCTGCGGCAGCGCGGGCTTTCCCTGTGGGCCCGAACAGACCCCCGCCGGGAAGCGCTGTTTGAGAAGCGATGCGCGAGCGTCGATGACGTGGCCGCCTGGGCGCGCGAAGTTCACGACGGAAAACATGGTGGACTGAGTGGACCGGGTGGACCGGGTGGACCACCGGCCACCTATGCCGAGATCGCCGCCAACGCGGCCCTGCTCTTGATCACCGTCGCGTGCAGTCTCCTCGACAGGCAGATCCAAGCCCTCGCCAGCGCGTTCGAGCGCGAGGGCGGTTTCACCGAACGGCTCTACCGCGTCCGCAAACACAGCCGCCAATCCCCCGGAGACCCTCATGCCCGCTAAAAGGACCAAGTGCCCGCACCCCGCAACGCCCACCACCGGGTCCACCCGGTCTTCGCTGTCCACCGGGTCCACCCTGTCCACCGAGTCCACAGGGGCGGCCTCATTGCACCTTCTGCAACACTTCGCGCGTATCAGTGAAGCGCCCGACGCCATTTCACGCTTGCGACGGTTCATCCTCGACCTCGCCGTCCGGGGCAAGCTCGTCCCGCAGAAGCCGGAGGAGCAGTCCGCCTCCGGAGCCCTGCTCGGTTTGGGAAGCCCGCGTCAAGAGGATGGAGAGCCTGCAATCGAGGTCTCCGGAGAACACTACGTGCATTTCGGGGCTTGAACAGCAATATGCGAAGAATTAACATGAGGCGCGATAAGTATACGTACAGCCCCGGTGTACCCCATACGCCGAGCGGGGGATTTGGATGGAAATGGTGGACATTCACTGGGATCGCGACATCGACCGCCGCGAAATCCAGCAACTATCCAATGCAGATGCCATAACCGCATTCTTCGCCCGCCTCGGCTATAACACCGACGCCCGTATCGAACATACACCAGCCACGCTGCGCATTGATGCCCAGGGCGTCATCCGGCCCATCGAAGCCATCGAACGTATCGCCAATCACGACGATGCGCTACAGGTGATGCTGTTCGTCGTCAAGAGCGTCACCGTGAGCCACACCAGGGAGCTTGCCCGCCAGTTCCGCAACCGGTACGGGAATTTCCTGCTTGTGCTCACCACGCCCGATTACGACCGCCTGGATTTTGTGCTGCTCGAACGGTACAACCCCGTCCAGAAGTCCAAACCGGGATCAATGAAATTACAGGAGGCCCGCATCCGTCCCCGAGTATTGACGGTCAGCCGACGCGACCCTACGCGGCAACACCTCCGGGTCCTTCGACGGTTCACCTACACGGAGGGCGACCCTTTCGCGCAGTTTTACAAGCTGCGGTCGGCCTACGACGTCGCGGAATGGTCCGAGGAATTTTTCAATAATCGCGCCCTCTTTTCCGACTACTACCTGAAAGAACGCCTGCGCGAGACGCCCGCCTGGGGCGAAGACCCGAAACCGGCCTATCAGGACCTGGTCGGTGTCTATGCGGGGCCGGTAAAGGACCTCCGGGGTAAACCCGTGTCCGAGGCCCGCGATAAGCTGTTTGAGCCGGTGTTCAAGAAGCTTGGGTTTGATTTTGAACCGGTAAGAGCAGCCGGTAGCGGGCACACCGAGCCGGATTACCTCCTGCGCGCTCCCGGGAACGGCAAACGCCCTCTTGCCCTGGCTCTGGTCTACTCCTGGGACCGATCGCTCGATATGAAGGACGACGAACGCGACGGCGACAGCCCGGAAGAGGTCCCCGGCGCGGTCGTCATCAGCCTGCTTGAAAAGAACCTGGCGCCCTGGGCCGTCGTGACCAACGGAAAGCTGTGGCGGCTCTACTCGCAACATACCCATAGCCGCGCCACCAATTACTACGAAATCGACCTCGAAGAGGTCATGGCCCAGGGCACCCCCAGCACCAGCGACCCCGCCGAGTCGTTTCGCTATTTCTGGCTCTTGTTCCGTTCCGGTGCATTTATCCAACACGACATCCTGATTGACGGCGAGGCAAGAAAGGCGTCGTTTCTGGATCAGCTTCTGCTTGGCAGCGAAGCCTACGCCCGCGAACTGGGCGAGCGCCTCAAAGAACGCACCTTTGTCGACATCTTTCCCCACCTGGCCAAGGGCTTTATCGAGCACATGCGCGCCCGGGAAGGCGAACACGCCGATCTCACGCAGGAGCGTCTCGACCAGGTTTTTCAGGGCACCCTGACGCTCCTCTACCGCCTGCTGTTCCTGCTGTACGCGGAATCCCGCGACCTCTTGCCGGTCCGGGAAGAGCGCGGATACTTCGAGGTAAGCCTCACCAGGTTGAAGGACGAAATTGCCAGGGCCGCCGGCCCCCTCGATGACCAGCGCGACATGGCCCTCGAAAACGCGCACGACAGCACCTCATGCGCCCTCTACGAGCGGTTCATGAATCTCTGCCGCATCGTGGAGAACGGCGACGAAGGCGTAAACGTCCCCGTGTACAACGGCGGACTCTTCATGACAACACCCGACGACAGCGACGACACGCCCGAGGCCCAAAACGCCCGGTTTCTGCAGCAGTACAAGGTACCCGATCTGCACTTCGCCAAGGCCCTCGACCGCCTGGCCCGGGATGAAGACCCCAAGCGCCTCGACCTGGTCCCCATCGACTTCAAATCGCTGGGCGTGCGCCAATTGGGCTCCATCTACGAAGGACTGCTGGAGTTCAAACTCCGCATTGCTCCAACGAAAATGGCCATCGTTAAAGGCAAGAAGTCCGAGCAGATCATCCCCTATACCGAAGCAGCCAAGACGAAATCCAGAATCCTGACCCACAAGAAGGCCGACGGCGGCGGCGAGCGCGTGCTGCCACGCGGCGCGGTCTACCTGGAGAACGACAAGGGCGAGCGCAAAGCAACCGGCAGCTATTACACGCCCGACCACATCGTCAAGTACATCGTCGAACACACGGTCGGGCCGGTCCTTCAGGCGAAATTCGAGGCGTTGCGCCCGAAACTGCGCCAGGCCGAAAAGCTGCGCAAGGCTTTTGATAAGAAACAGGAAGGCCTCAAGAGCGCCGGACTGAGGCCCGAAGCCTCCGCCAAAGCCGACCTCATCGGACGCGAACT
>JAAYDF010000153.1 GCA_012729395.1 Phycisphaerae bacterium | reverse complement strand
TCGGCACACCTGTGCCCGACGGTGCCGCTACCCTCTTCATCCTCAAAGAAGAAATCGAAAGTGGCGTAACGAATTGGACCGGCAGGATGCCCCGAGGCAATTTACACAGGACTTGACACTACCTCCACGGATTTCTGGACTGTGTCTCACATCGCGCAAAGCAGCCCGCTCGCGGGCAACCGGTACCATAGGTGACTGACTGATAGGAAAACTGATAGGAAATTTGATTCCGCGAGGGGCGGCGTGGCCCCGGGGGTGGGGGGTTTCAGTTTCTGCGAAATCACGCTCACCATCTCGGAGAAATCATCCTGACACTATTTTTGTTTGATCCCTCCTTATTCCACGTAGGGAATGGTCAGTGGGCCCTCGGGTAGGACGCAAACGGTTTGTCGCCGGCCTTCGCCGCGGGCCAGTAGGTTGTTGAGCGTCTCCTCGATTCGCGGACAAGGCTCCAGCGTGCATTCGCGGATCTGCTCCTCGGTCAGACCGTCGGCGTGGACGTAGATCGTTGCTTTCTGCTGGATGCGAGCCTGCGTCTGGACCTGCCATTGATCCATGCATCCGAAGCCCGGGGACTCGATGCGGGCGAGGATCTCGGCCGGTCCGGTCGCCGATCGCAGCAGCCGCCCAAATTCGCCGAACTCCGGTACGCCATCCCAGCACTGCGAAGCGATGATGATACTCCCACCTTGACGCACCACCTGAGCCGCGGCGGACATGCCCTTGACCGATTGGTACAGGTTCAAATCCAGCGGGTAGCCGGAGTTGCTGGTGATCACCACGTCGAATGGTTCGCGGACCGGAACCATGGCGGCGGATTTCACGAACGCGCAGCCGGCCGCGTGGGCCTCGGGCATGCTGCCGGCGAACACCCCGGTGATCCGCTTGTCGCGGTTCATGGTGACGTTGAGCAGGAAGGTCGGCCGCGTCATGCTCGCAGCTTCGAGCATCTCCTCCCAGATTGGGTTGCCGCGGGTGATGCCCCAGGTGGCCTGCGGATGCCCGATCATTTTCGCCCCGTGGTTGTCGAGAACGCTCTCGGCACCGGCGATGCTCGGCAGCACGCCCTTGGGACCGCCACTGAAGCCGGCAAAGAAGTGCGGCTCGATGAACCCGGTGAGGATGCGCACGTCCGCTTCCATGAAGTGCCGGTTGACGCGTACGTCGTGCCCAAACCGCGTCCGGCCCACGTGTACCAGTGAGCTATCGTTGTGGCCGTCGTGTTGCAGGCAGCGGTAATTGGCCGCGATCTTCTCGCCGAGCATGGCCTTCAGCTCCGCGTCGGTTTGCGGCCGGTGGGTGCCCAACGCGTTGAGCAGAATGATGTCTTCCCGGCGGATGCCTCCGGCCTCCAGCTCGGCCAGCAAGGGCGGCAGAATGCGTTCGTTGGGCGTTGCCCGGGTGATGTCCGTGTGCACCACCGCCACGCGTTGTCCCGCCTGCACGAGCTTACCCAACGGCAAGGACGCGATGGGCTTGCGTAGAGCGTCAATGAGCGCAGCCTGCTCGTCAGGCAGGCCGGGCACATACTTTGGCTGGATAACGACCGCGTCGGCCGGTACCTTCACATCGAGCCCTGTCTTGCCGTAGGCCAGATGGACCTTCTTCATGATCCCGTCCCTCGGATGACAAACGCGGAACAAGTAGCGGTCGCCCGCCGTGGCGACCGGCGGCTCCGATGCCTGCTGCCTGGTAGCGGCCGCCCCCTCCGCCGAAGCCTGCCCGCCGTGGCGGGGTGGGCAGGCGGTGGCGACCGGCGGCTCAGCCTCCATCGCCGCTGCGAGGCAGCGCTGCCATACCCAATCTGCGGGGCACGGCTGCGGCGAGGCCTTGGATGCCCGGGGAGAGCATACCGCACTCCGGACACCGATGGTAGGACAGCAAGCCGTTTTCTGTACAGGTAATGAGCAGGGAGAGCCGCGCCGCGCGAGCTCGCGGCACGATTGTGACGGGTCACGGTGGGGGCACTTCTTTCGCCGGCCTGGGCGGTTCCGCAGGTTGCCATCCTGGGATAGCACGCCGAGACCGGCGGGTCGCAGGATGGCGAGTTCTGGTCGCCGCCCGTCCTGTCAGGAAACCTCAACGACTGAGTTCAACTCGCCGAAGGGGTTAGCCTCGACGTAGCTGTTGTGCGGGTCGTTCAGCCACTGCCCGTCGACCACGTAGCGGTAACGATACCTGCCCGGCGCGAGCGGGAGCAATGCCTGGAAGGTTGCGTCGCGTTTCTCTGAGACCATGGGAGTCGCGTCGGCGGACCAGTTGTTGAAGTCGCCGGCCAAGTGAACGGCCTGAGCTCCCGGTGCTTGAGCGACGAAGAGCACGCCCTCGTTGGTGAGTTGGGCGCCGTAGATGCGTTCGATCTTCTGCTGGATTTGCTCGGGCGTCGACGGTTGGTCGTTGCGGACGACGCCGTTCTTGCCGAACAACGGCCGCGTGGTTGCCAGCAGCTTATCCGCTCGATCCGCAAGGCTGTTCGCCTGGCGAAGCAGGGCGGTCGGGATCATGTCAGGACCGCCTGCCGCGATCAGCTCGCGAGCCAGCCGGACGAAATCTCGGAATCCCATGCTGCCTGGGTCGTACTCAGTGATCGGCTGCCCGAAGCTGGCCCCCTCGCGAAGCTTGGTGTTGAAGTTGATGAAGGTCGAGCACATCAACGATCCGAACTTGCGTTTCAGTTCGTTGAGGATCTCGCGGCCCAGCTTGGTACGGACATCGTACAAGTTGGCGAGGACGCGGACTTCCAGAGCCTGCTCTCGCCGCGATCGGACGGCCTCGACCGTCTCGATCTGCTTGGCGAGCCCCTGGAGCGAGAAGTACCCCGTATCCACCGGGATGATGACCTCACTGGCCGCCGCGAGCGCATTCAGCGTCAGCAGGCCGATGTGCGGGGGGCAATCGATCAGTGCGAAATCGTACTTATCGTTGACCGATGAAAGCACCTCAGCCAGGAAATCCTCGGCATCCGGGCGGCCGCCGAATTCCATCTCGAAGGCGGCCAGCGAGGTGGTGGCGGGGGTTAGGTCAAAATTGGCGGTGATCTGCCAGATACTACGAACCAGGTCGACCCGCTCGGCAGGCGCGGCCTGGCCGTTGAGCGAAGCCGAACGGAGTACCTCAGCGATGCTGAGTTCGATCTGATCCTCCGGCACAGCCAACCCGAGGGCGCAGTGTCCCTGGGGGTCCATGTCTACCAGTAGTGTTCGCCGACCCTCCCGCGCCAGGCAGGCGGCAAGGTTAATACTGACCGTGGTCTTGCCGCACCCGCCCTTTTGATTGGCGATGGCGATGGTTCTCATGATATGTACAACCTTCTAACAGCGTTCATGGATTATCCACGAGCGTCCATGGCACTCGGGACCGCAGTCGCAGAGCCAATCATGGCGCTGTTATCGGTCGGTGACCGCGCAAAACTTTACCGGACCATCAATTTATCTGAACTCCCCGAGTTTTGGGAGGTTACGGCAGCCTGGGCACAGCGGAAAAAACAGAACTTGAGGCAGTGATGAGGGCTTTGAGACGGTGAAGGGGCAGGTGCTCCGCCAGTACCCGTGTCCGCGCGTGGCCGACCAGCTTCTGGCATTGGCCCGGATTGGCGAGTAAACGGCGGACCACGGTCACCAGCTCGTTCATTCCGCGGAAAGTGACGAGTTCTCGGCCGGGGGCTAGCAGTGTTGCCAAGCCGCCTGGTGCGTCGTCGCCGGGGTGGGCTCGCGCGACCACGACCGCGCCAGCTGCCGCAGCGAGCAGGACCTCGGGCCAAATCCTGCCAGTCGGGTCGGCGTAGATGAAAAGCCGAGCTCTCGCCAGCAGGCTCGCTCGCTCGCTCAGCGAAGGGCACGGTTGTGGCGGGGATAGCGGCGGCCGCAGGGCCCATCCCGTCCCGCGAATGTCAACCGGAACCTTATTGGCGGTAAGGTGTTGCGCCGTTTTCCGCCATAGCAGCCCTGTCGCGGCAGGATGGCATAGTCCAGACAGCATGGCCTGCCTGATATTCTGGTCATCCAGTCGGACGCCGGTCTGGGCCTCGGCTCGGCTCAGGAGGCGGACCGCTTGGTCGTCCGTGAACCCGTCGACCACTTCTTCCAGCAGTCGCAGGGCGGCGTCCCACAATCGCTGATGACTGGCGAGCCGAAAGCCGAGGGTCGAGGCGTGCGCGGGGTGGAGGTCCGCGAGGATCAGGACCGTGTCCTCACGATCAGCTTGCGGGATTGGGTCTCCAGCACTGTGAGTCAGGCACGGCAGCGGGAGGACGAGAGGACGTGGCGTGCTGGCGGCAATCGTTGCAGCCCACGGTTGCTGACGGGTATGCGTCACGGCCAGCATGTCGGATTCGCCAGTGGGCGTCATGGTTGGGGCGGCGCTGATGCCAAGCCATGAGACGGCGGGGACTTCGTCGGGTAGCAGGCAGCGGGCTCCCTGGCGGGCATAGTCTGCCAGGACTGCGAAGGTGGGTCGCTGCCCGGCCGTCGCGAGTTTGTTGGCTTGGGCCAGGGGGTGGACGTCGCCGGGGCCGGTGACGGTGGCGGTGACCGATTGCCACCCGAGGGTCTTCGCGGCGTCGGCAAGACCCGCAGCCAGCAGGTGGGCCTCTTCTGTGGGTTTGGGAGCGAGGACGGCGACGAGCGGTGGTGCTGAGGCAGGGGGCTTGTCGGTAAGCCGAGCACGCAGTTCGGCCAATCGCGTGGTACGTCGGTAGTCGGTATCAGTGTAGGCGTTTTGGACGGCGGAGCGGATGGCCGCCAGTTCGGGCGGCGTGGACCAGGGCCATACCATCAGTCGCTCAGGGCAGAGATGGCCGGGGTGCTCCGCCAGCCAGTTCACGAGCGTCTCGGTCAGTTCGTCGAGCTGGCAGGCGATGAAGACGAGGCGACCGTGGGCGATCTGTCTGCTCCAGTCATAGAGACGCAGGATGAGTCCGAGGGTAGCGGGTTCGGGCTCCCAGATGAAGACGGCTCGATGGCCGGGCAGGCGGGCCAGGAGGAGGTCCACCTCAGCGCCTTGGCCGATGCCTGGCAGCATGACATTGCCGGGCCCGAGATCGAGCTGCTCGATGAGGGCCCGAGCCCGGACGCCGGGTATGGAGGTCCGGCCGAGCCAAGTTGGGCGTCCGTCGGGCTGGGCAAGCTGGAAGCTGAGTTGGCCGTCGCGGGTGAGGGTGGGAACGGCGGCCGGGGCGGGTGCTGACTCGATGGCCGCCGCGAGTGCTGGGTGATGGTTGTGCAGAGCGGCCAGGTTGGAGGCCATGACGGCGGGATCAGGGGCGGGAGTCTGGTGTTCGGTCATGGGTCTCGCTTGGCCGTGACTGGGGGTGAGGGGCGGGTCGCCTGTGGGATGGGGGCCGTCCGCGCACCGGTCGAGCGTTTTGACCGCGAAGCGGCAAGCTGGCTTTCAAAGTACGCTCGTGGATTGTCCATCTTCGCTCGCATCCTGTGCGGCCTAGTAGGTGAGTCGCACGATGAGCATGGAGAACAGGAAGATCATCCAGATCGCATAGAGCACGATGGCTGTACTGAGGGGCCAGCGCGGCAGGGGGGGGCAGTCCCCGGCCGGCAAGTCATTGTCCCAGATGGATTGGGGCTTGGTGGGTTGGGCTTGTGCGTTTGTGGGTTGCGGAGTAGCCATCAGACGGTTACCTCGGGCTGACGGTAGCGGACCAGAATCATGTTCCGGGCACAGCCGACGACGCGTCGACGGACGCCGGGTCAGGGTTCACGATATAAGCATCGCGTTCGGGTGGCAAGCGATTGAGGTTGGCGGGATGAGCGGTGGGGGCTTAGAGATCAGCGAATGTCGCCTTCCTTGACGTGACTATCCTCGCGCACGCGGCAGGCGAGTTACGCCCGTGCGAGACGATTCCCGCGTGACGGTGTTTTCGCCTACACTACCGTTCGTGTGATCGGAAGAGGTGCGGCGGTGCGACCGGACGAGGTGTTTGAACAAGTCATTCCGTATTCGCCGGTTTCCGAGACGGCGGATGGCGGCTGTGTAGAGTCTGTTGTTGAGACGGCACCGGGGCAAGGCGATGTGCTTCGACGGCTTCCCTCCGGCGGCGGGGTTTACCTGCTGACGGATGAGCGGGATCGGACGGTGCTGCTGTCGGCGGCGGGTGATCTGCGGCGTGCGTTGCGGACCCGGCTGGCGGGGCCGGCGACGGCCGAGGGTGACGCGTCGGCTGGGGCGGTGTCGCGGCGGGCGAATCTGGCGGCGGTGGTGCGGAAAATCTGGTGGCAGCCGGCGCACTCGCAATTCGAGCTGTATTACCGATTCTGGCGGGTCGCACGGCAGCTCATGCCGCGGACGTACCTGGAACAACTGGGCTTCGCGGCGTCGTGGTTCGTGCATGTCGACGCCGGGGCGGCCATCCCGCGGTTTTCGGTGGGCAAGGTGCTGCGCGGGCGGCCGGGCGTGGATCTTGGCCCGTTCCCGACGATGGGCGACGCTCAGCGGTTTGTGCAGCTTCTGGAAGACGGTTTTGATCTGTGCCGGTACGGGCATATTCTGGAGCAGGCTCCAGCGGGGCAGCGTTGTGCGTATTTCGACATGGGGCGTTGTGCGGCACCGTGTGATGGTTCGATGCCCATGTCGGCATACCGGGCGGAGGTTGAGCGGGCGGTGGCGTTTGCCTTGGGGCAGCGGGACTCGGTCTGGTCGGATCTTGATTCGCGGATGCGTACGGCGGCGGGGCGGCAGGCGTTTGAGCAGGCGGCGGCATTGAAGCAGCGATTGGAGCGTTTGCGTGGTGTGGAGCATCGGTCGTTTCGACTGACCGGGCCGATGGAGAGGTTCAACTATCTGGTGGTGCAGCGTGGGCCCGGCCGGGTGCGGGTGATGCCGTTCTTTGTAGTGGGGGGGCGTATCGAGCCGGGCGAGATGGTGCGATTGAGTGAGGTTCCGGAAGCGGCCGAGGCGTGGCTGTCGCGGTTGCGGGCTGATCTGGAGACGAAAGAAGGAGATGAGCTGCCGAGCAGCGGCGATGCACTGGCAGAACTGTCCGAGCAGGTGTGGTTGGTGAGTCACTTTCTGGGGCGCAAGGATCCGCCCGGTTTGTTCTTGAAGGCGGATGAAGTGGTATACGCTACTGGGTTGGCGGAGGCGATCGCGCGGCGGTTTCAGCGTCTTACCAGTGAGGAGGTATCGTCGCCCTGACGTGCCCCGAGGGTCAATGCGGGATATGCGTGGGGCGTGTGGATTTGATCACGAGCCCCAAACGCTGGCGCGGAGAGGGGGAGCGTCAGCGACCGTCTCGGTGCGTCCCGAGAGCACCGGCGCGGGGCTGGTTATCGACGGCCCTCCCGTCGCTTGCGCTCCGGGCTCGTTGAGATGCTCGAACGCCTGCGCTCGGGGCACGTCGAGGCGCCTAAGTGATTGTGCTAGGGGCTTGTGGTCTGAGGGCTTGAATCGGCATTGAGGGCGATGTGTGTATCCCTGATCTGTGGACAGGTTCAGGACGGAACGGGAGTCAACACAATGATGCGCTTGACGGTCAAGGTGTGGGTCGGCTGCTGGCTGATGCTGGTCGCGACGGGATGCAACCCGGTGTCGATGGCCACGTCGGCGGCGGGGGCGGCGTACAAGGTGGTTCGCGGTGCCGAGGCGGACCCGACGTTGATTCGTGGTGCGGTGCCGGGAGATCTGGCGGCCTACCGGTCGCTGCGGTTGGGTGAGGTGACCACGGACGTACCGCCGATCTGTACGGGCGAAGTGCTGGCCAAGGTGCGGGCGGCGATCATCGAGCAATTGGGTGATGAAGAGGCGGTCCGGGCGTTTCCCGGTGGCGGCAGAGTGCTGCGGTTTGATGTGCTGTGCCGCTTCTTCAAGGAACGCGGCCTCATCGGGGGCGAAGGCAGGCTCGACTGGATGGTGACGCTGAGGGATGTCGAGAGCGACGCGGTGGTGGGTCTGGTCTTCGTGGAGGGCGTCAGCGAGTCGCCCTTGCAGCACGGTGTCCGTGACATGGCTCGCGAGAACACCAAGGAACTGGTCAGATTCCTCGAACGCCGCCGCCAGGGTTTGCCGCGCTAACCGGCGATGGGCGCACCGTAACGGTCGCCCCCCGGCCACGGCCTACCGCGGTAGCGGTCGCCCCCCGTGGCGACCGGCGAGCAGACGCGTCTCGCCATTGGTTTTCTGCCCACAGATCACGCAGATGGACGCAGATGGGTTTCGATTGTCGAGATCGTTGGCTCTCCATTGGGGCAATCGGTAGGATGTGCGGATAGTCCCCTGGTTTGGGAGCCTGATCCGTCAGTCTGCGGAGGAGGCATGAAATCTCATCGCGAATCGTCGCTTCCTGCGGAGGTGCTTGAGCGCACCGTGCGTCCTTATCGAGAGGAGAACGACTGTGTATGCCTGCGCCAGGCGGAATGTATGGTGGATGGCCTTGTTGTGGGCATACGCTCGTACGACGATCAGGATCGCCTGATCGCGGAGGATCCGCTTGACCAGGAGGGGCACTTCCACGGCCAGAAGCTGTGGTGGTACGACAATGGCCAACTGCTGTCGGCTGAACCGTTCTGGAAGAACCTCCCGCACGGCACGGCCAAGCAGTGGGAGCCGGATGGCCGTCTGATCGGCACCTACACGATGACCCATGGTACGGGCTTCGACATCTGGCGGCAGGTGCGCGAGGACGGCACGGTCTATGTCAGCGAGGTATACTTCTTGCGTGAAGGGAACCATGATGGCTACGCGTGGTGGTTCTATGAGAACCAGCGCCTTTCGCATGAGTGCCGCTGGCATCAGAACCTGCGCCACGGTATCGAGCGGGAATGGAATGAGCAGGGCCGACTCCGGCGCGGCTGGCCCAGGTATTGGATCCGTGACCAGAGGGTGACGAAGCGAGCGTACCTGCGCGCGGTGGAGCGTGATTCCGAGTACACGCTTCCGCCGTTCGATCCGCGGGAGCAAAGCCAGGACAGGTCTTTTCCGCCCGAGATTGAGCAAGCCTTTCACGACATCAGGTCGTAGACACACACGCCACAGTGGGTGTGCGAGGTACGTGTGCATTCACCCGTCCCGCACTGCTCACAGAGCAGTGGCACACGGCGGACGCTTCTCGCCATTGGTTTTGTGCCCACAGATCACGCAGATGGACGCAGATGGCCGTCAAGGCTGCCGTCGCTCGCAACTCGTCAATGCACACCGGCGGCGGGTGCCATCGATGCTCCGGATATGGTAGAATCGTCGGCGTGCCGATGGGGAAGCGGCTGCACCCCCACTCCCTTTTTGTGTCCAGCCAGGTCGTTGCAGGAGACGCACATGTACTTGATGTATGTTGATGAAAGCGGCGATTGTGGAGTCGATGGGTCACCTTCTCGATACTTCTGTTTGGCGGGTATGGTTGTCCATGAGCTTCGCTGGCGCGATACGATGGCACACTTACTCCGCTTTCGATATTGGCTCAAGTCCAGGTACAAGGTCTATCTTGACGATGAGCTCCATGCGGCAGATATGATCAGCAAGCCGTCCAGGACGGCTACATCGCTCCAACGGCTCAGGAAGCACGAGCGACTGGCGGTCATTCGCCACTTCGCTGACACGATTGCAGGGCTTTCGGATATCAGTCTGATCAATGTTGTCGTAGACAAGCATGGAAGAGTACCCGGCAAGGAAGAGGTGTTCCGCTGGTCCTGGTACACGTTGTTTCAGCGGTTTGAGAATACGATTCGGTACCAGAACTTCCCGGGGCCAAAGAACGCGGACGAACGCGGCATGGTCTTCCCCGACCATACGGACGGAGGCAAGTTGCGTCGCTATCTCAACGAGATGCGTCTCAGCAACAAGCTGAAGGTGAGGCAGGCACGTGGTTCGTTTGTCTACAAAGACGAGCCGATCAAGGTGATCATTGAGGACCCGGTCCTTCGAGACTCCCGCGATTCCTACCTGATTCAGGTCGCCGACTGTGCAGCGTACTTGCTCAAGCAAAGCATCCAGCCATGCGGCTACATGAAGAAGCACGGAGGGAGCGCTTACTTCCAAAGGCTTGATCCGGTGCTCTGCAAACATGCATGTAGCAAAGACCCACAAGGGGTGGTGAGGCTCTGAGCAAGCGCAAAAAAATGGGGCCCTGACGGGCCCTGGTGGATCCTACTACTCGGACTACCCGAGGTTCAGATCCACGATAAGTTTACACCAGATTCATAGGCCAGGCAACTCGAATCTTGGAGATCCACGGGACAAGACCCAATTGACGGGCCGACCCTCGTGATTGACGGCGAGGTTAAAGTGTGTACGCAAGAGAATCGCGGAAGATGTGGAGATACGGCCCCACCCCGATTCCGATTATCGGGCCGAGCCCCGGCTCCCGTTGCGGGCTTGGCGGGAGAATGGGGGTCACCTACCCGCCCCGCACTGCTCACAGAGCAGTGCCACGCGGCAGACTGTTTCTGCCATCCGTTAGGCCCATAGATCACCCAGAGAGACGCCGATGGATCCTACTTAAGGTGCTCGGCGATGATGGTTTTCCAGAGGTCGTAGCCTTGGCGGTTGAGGTGGAGGCGGTCGGCGACGAAGAGCTCGGGACGAGGTTGGCCGTCGGGGCCGAGCATGGGGGTAAAGACGTCGATGAACGAGAGCCGGCGGTGGGCGGTGGTGTACCGGCGGATCAACTCGTTGGCCTGGCGGAACGCCTCCAGGTGCTTAGCGCGTGACGGGCTGGGCTTCAGTGAAACAAAGGCGATACGGGTGCGCGGCAGGGCCCGTCTGACGCGGGTGACGAACTCCTTGTAGTCCTCGAAGACGTGCTGGGGGGTCATTCCGCCGGCAATGTCGTTCTCGCCGGCGTAGAACACGATCAGCCGTGGGCGGTAAGGGATGACGATGCGGTCGAGGAAGTGGGTTGAGTCAGCGATGCGCGAGCCGCCGAAGCCGCGGTTGATGACCTGAAGGTCGGGGAAGTCGTCGGCCAAGTCCTGCCACCTGCGAATGGAGGAGCTGCCGAGGAAGAGCACCGCGTCTTTGGGCGGCGGGTTGTGGCGGTCTTGCTCTTCGAACTGGCTGATCTGGGCATCGTAGCGGTGCGGCTGGGCCGGTGCGGTGGTGGGGCCGGGCGTTTCGCGGGTCGGCGTGCAAGCCAAAGGGGCGAACAGCAGGCAGAGGCCCAGGGGGACGAATGAAGACCGAAACATGGAGCATTGAGAGAACTTCGTCTCGCGCATACGCCGTCGAACCTTTCCGCTGGTCAGCATGAGTATTGCTCGTCTTGCGAACGCTGATGGGCCCGCATTGGCCAGGTTGGGTACCTAACGCCGCAGTACTCCCCTGTTCCTGTCCTGCCATCGCGGCTATTCAAGCAGGTGTAACTCTCTGGACGCCTGACTCCTGGTGCAAAATGGCGAATGCCCAAGGCCCGATGGCCAATCAATGACCAAGCTCGAAGCCAGAACGCCAACTGCGGGCGGAGGACGTTCGTCATGGGTCATTCGGACTTCATTGGTCATTGGGGTTTCGCCATGGGTCATTTCGCGCACGGATGGCGAATTACGCCCTATTCAAATAGTTGGCGTTGGCCTGGGGGTTCGGCCTTGCGCTCCTTGATGACTTCCTGGGCTTCGTCGATGAGTTCGCCCAGATCCTGGAACCGGCGGTAGACGCTGGCGAATCGGACGTAGGCGATCTGGTCGACTTTGCGCAGCTGGTCGCCGACGAGGGCGCCAATGGCCTGGCTGCTGACCTCGCGGTCGTACTTTTTGAAGAGGATGTCCTCGACGGCATCGACCAGGCGGTTGAGATCCTCGTCGGCCAAGGGCCTTTTGTAGGCGGCCCGCTGCAGGCTGGTGAGCACCTTGGTGCGTTCGTAGGGCATGCGGCTGCCGTCGCGTTTGATGACCATGAGCCGTACGTCGTGCTCGACGCGTTCCTTGGTGGTGAAGCGTTTATGGCAGGCGATGCAGGCGCGGCGTCGGCGGATGACCTCGCCGTTCTCGCTGAGGCGGGAGTCGATGACCTTGTCCTGATTGATCTCGCGGCAATAAGGGCAGCGCATGGGTCCGTGAACGGCCGATGGCCTCTCCTGATGTATCCACTCGATACCGCCGGCCCGGCCGACGATTCCTTCGCATGGATTGTTCCGGGCGTGTCGAAACGACCGTCCCGGGTGGGGCCGGCACGCCGCAGTCTACACATGGTTGCCTGGCCGGTCCAGATGTGGAGTATATCGGAAAGCTCGCCCCCTAGATATAGTCCGGGTATGGGTTACCCGGTGTCTCCACCAACCGGTTGGTTACGTCCTGCCACCGACAGGGTGGGTCGATCCTGGGCGGCATTTGACCCCCCTGGGTCTGGGACGTACGATCCGTCCGCGTTTTTGGGCGGATTTGTGCGAATTGGGCTTGTGATCGCGGATGCCTGCGGTAGCCCGTGACGTGACTGGGTGGTGGCAGGCGAAACGGCCCCGTCACGAGAGGTGTTCACGCAGAGCCGCGACCGTCAGGGAGCGGTAACCAGCGAGGCGGTCCTACAACCGGAGGTGCACACCCATGGCGAAAACCCGGCAGAAGAGCTGGCAGGCCCGGTTCTCACAGTCGGCGCATGCTCTGACTGAGAGTTTCGTGGAGAGCCTGTCGTTTGACCATCGTCTTTGGCCGTATGACATGGCGGGCAGCGTGGCCCACGCGGAGATGCTGGCCGAGGTCGGGCTGATCAGCAAGGCCGACGCCAAGGCGATCCGCAAGGGGCTCGAGGCCATCGAAGTGGATATCCGTGCCGGCCGCTTCCGCTGGGATCCCAGTCAGGAAGACATCCACATGGCCATCGAGGCGGCTTTGACGAAACGGATCGGCGAGCCCGGCCAGCGGCTGCACACCGCCCGGTCGCGGAATGACCAAGTGGCTCTGGACCTGCGGCTGTACACGCGTGACGCGATCGATCTGGACGTGCTGCCGTTGCTGGTGGACCTGCAGCGGGCCTTGGTCGCGTCGGCGGAGCGGTACCAAGCCGCGGTGATGCCGTCGTACACGCATTTGCAGCGGGCTCAGCCGATCACGGCCGGGGCGTACCTGCTGGCGTACGTCGAGCAGTTTGAGCGGGATCGGGAGCGCTTCGCGGACGCCCGGCGAAGGATGAACTTCTGTCCGCTGGGCTCGGGGGCTCTGGCGGGCACGACGTTGCCGATCGACCGGCAGGCGGTGGCTCGAAAGCTGGGCTTTGACGGTGTGTGCCGCAACAGCATCGACGCGACCAGCGATCGCGACTTCATCACGGAGTTTCTGGCGGCGGCGGCGATGTGTGCGGGCCATCTGTCGCGGCTGGCCGAGGACTGGATCCTCTATGCTTCTCAAGAGTTCGCATTTGTCTCTATCGCCGATGCGTTTTGCACCGGCTCATCGATGATGCCGCAGAAGAAGAACCCCGACGTGCTCGAGCTGGTGCGTGGCAAGGTCGGGCGGGTGTATGCGGCCCTGACGGGTATGCTCACGCTGACCAAGGGCTTGCCGCAGGCTTACAACCGCGATTTGCAGGAGGACAAGGTTTTCCTGTTCTCGGCCCACGACACGTTGTCGGCCTGCCTGCGGATCATGGCGGAGGTAGTGCGGCACACGGCTTTCAACGTCGACCGCCTGTGCGAGGCGACCTGCCGGGGGTTTCTCGACGCCACCGTGCTGGCCGAGTACCTGGTCGGCAAAGGCGTGCCCTTCCGTCTGGCGCATCAGTACGTCGGTCGGCTGGTGGCCGGAGCGGAGAAGCAGAACCGCGAGCTGGCCGATCTGCCCCTCGATGAGTTCCGGGTGGTGTGTGACCGGATCGGGCCGGACGTCTACGGCTACCTCGGGTCGGCCAATGTGGTCAAACGCTACCGCAGCGAGGGCAGTGCGGGCCCGGCGTCGGTGGCCCGGCAGATTCGGTTCTGGAAGAAACGCACCGCGGGTTGACCTCATGCCTGAAGGCGAAAACGCGCTGGTTCAGTGGCTGCGGGAACGGTTCGTCGCCGACGCGACTCGCGTGCCGGTGGGGATCGGCGACGACTTGGCGGCGGTGCGTCTGGACGGTTCGCTGGTGGCGGTGACGGCGGACATGCTGCTGGACGGTGTGCACTTCGAGACGGGTCGGCACAGCTTCGAGGCTATTGGGCGCAAGGCGTTGGCCTGTTCGCTCAGTGATTGTGCGGCGGCGGCATGCTGGCCACGAGCGGCGACGGTCAGCGTGGCGCTGCCGCCAACGATGACTCTGGCGGATGTGCAGCGTCTCTACGAGGGAATGGGCAGACTCGCCGACGAGTTCCGCTGTCCGATTGTGGGCGGAGACACGACGAGCTGGCGCGGGCGGTTAGCAATCGACGTGACCGTGCTGGCCGAGCCGATGGCTCCAAATCGCGGGCCGATGCGGCGTTGCGGGGCGAGGGCGGGCGACACGATCTTCGTATCAGGGCCGTTGGGCGGCAGTCTGGTCGGACGGCACATGGAGTTTGTGCCGCGGTTGGACTTGGCCGCGCTTCTGGCCGGCGAGCCCGGTCTGCACGCGATGATGGATATCTCCGACGGCTTGGCGATGGACCTGGATCGGCTGTGCCGGGCGTCGGCGTGTGATGCGGAGTTGTCGGCTGAGGCTTTGGCCGGGATGGTGAGTGCGGATGCCCAAGCGATGGCGGAGACCGACGGGCGTACCCCGCTCGATCACGCCCTCAGCGATGGCGAGGATTTCGAGTTACTGGTGGTCGGTGAGGCGGCCTTGGCCGACTTGCGGGTGTCTACTGGCGGCGGGCTCATTCCGGTGGGTCGCATCGTCGTGTGCTCAACAGCCGGGCGATCGGCGATGACCCTGTTGTCAGCCGATGGTCGGCGCGAACCGTTGGAGCCACGAGGTTACGAGCACTTCCGATGACCGCGATCACTCTGCACAGCCGTGGGCCTCAGGAGACGCAGGCCTTGGGTCGAGCCCTCGGGGCGGCTCTGGTGGCCGGCCAAGTCATTGCCCTGATCGGTCCGCTCGGGGCGGGCAAGACGACGCTGGTGAAAGGGCTCGCGGCGGGGGCGGGGGTGGCTGATCCGCGCCGGGTGAACAGCCCCACGTTCGTCCTGGTGAACGAGTACGAGGCCGCAGAGGGCGGGCAGGAACTGCGAATCCACCATGTGGATGCATACCGGTTGCGGGGCGGCGGGGACCTGGAGGCCCTTGGTTTCGATGAGATGCTCACCCAGGGGGTGGTGGTGGTCGAGTGGGCCGACCGAGTGGTCGACCTGCTTCCGCCGGATACTCTGACGATTCGCTTGTCGCCCGCCGCCGAGGAGGCTCGTACGCTCGTATGTGCCGCAGGGGGCCCCGGCTCCGCCCGACTGCTGGCCGCTTTGTCGCGATGGGCTGAAGGCGATGAGTGAGGGCGGATGACTTGAGCCGGGCGTAGCGCCTTTGGCGGGCGATGGCTGATTTGCCTTGCGTTGTCGCGGCGTTTATACTGCTTGGTTCTAGCCGACGGGCCCCCTGGCCGTCGGTCGGCGGCCCCATCGTCTAGAGGCCTAGGACACCGGCTTTTCACGCCGGCAACGCGGGTTCGAATCCCGCTGGGGTCATGGATTTGCCAGCACATCTCGAAAGCGCAAACAACCCACGTGGAATCATCATGGGTCGCGTTTTTTCCGCTCCTGCGTTTGGCTGCTCGTGGTGCATGCAGGCACTGCTGGGGGGAGAGCTCGGCGGCGGTGGCGGCAGACCGTTGCCGCATCTTCATCCGATGCAACATATTGTCTGATATAAGGTAAGGTATGCGTGGGCGGGGAGAGCGCCTGGTGAAAAGACGCGGGGAATTACGCGTTGTCGTCTTGTGAGATGGCCCTACAGGCCCCTTGATCGGAAGGCCCCGATGCATGGTGCGAAGACTCTACGTTCGTGGGTGCAGTGCTGGGTGAATCCGTCGCGACTTTATCAGATCAAAGATTTGCTCGCTTGACTAATTTGGGTCGAATGATTAAGCTTCTCGTCGTGGCGGCCAGTGTGGTCGGCTGAATGGACGGTGTGGCGCTGTCATGAGCACGTACGCAACCAGCGAACGAACCAAGCAATCGCTTATTCAGGCGGCAGGCGAACTGCTGGCTGAGCGTGGCGTGGGTGAGGTTTCGACGCGGGCGGTTGCGGAACGTGCAGGTGTGAACCTGGGCACGATTCACTACCATTTCGGCGGCAAGGAAGAGCTTTTCAAGGAGGTTCTGCGTTTTGCCTGTCAGGTCGATGAGGACTGCTCCTTGCCGGCTCTGATCGAGGAGAGCATGCATGGGCTCGATAGCGTGCAGGCGGAGGTCCGAACTGTTCGCAGGGTTGTCCAGCGTTTTGTGAGGAAGGTATTGGCCTCTGGCCGACCGCGTTGGTGCTCTCGTGTCGTCTATCGAGTGCTTCAGCAGGAGGGCCCGCTGTGCGACTTCCTGCAAACTCATACAGTGAATCCTCTTTTCGCGGCGATGGAGAGCTTCATTCGTCGCATTCGCCCGGACTGGTCGGCGACCGAGGTGTTCCTGTGGATACAGATGCTGCTCGGGCCGATCGTGTTCCATTCCGATCACAGCAGGGTTGTGATCCAACTTCTGGGCTGCGATAGTTACCCGGAGGACTACCTAGTCAAGCTTGAGGGGCGGGTTCTGAGGGATGCTGTTGCGGCGTTGGGTTTGTCGTCGGATGCGCTGGGAGCTGACGAGGAGCAGGTGTTGCCCGCGGAGCCGCCCAGCGATGAGGCATGAGACACACAATGCGAGGCTGGGCCCAGGAAGCCCGCGTGACAGAACATCCCGATGTGAAGGCATCGCTACCTTTGGAGTGACCATGAGAGAGCAACGGAGTTTACTTCAGGTTGCCGCGTCGACGCTGGTTGGCGTGGTGGTGACGATGGCCGGCTGCACCGTCGGACCCGACTACCGGGCGCCGAGTCCGCAGGTTCCCGAGCAGTGGCACCAGTCGGCCACCGAGGGGTTACAGGCGGGGGCGGCGGATGTGCAGCGATGGTGGGGGGTTTTTGAGGACGAGCAGCTCTCAGGTCTCATCGAGCGGGCGGTGGAGGGGAACCTGGATCTTCGGCTGGCGGTATTACGGATTCGCGAGGCCCGCGCGTTGCGAGGTGTGGCGGCGGGTGAATTGCTTCCTTCCCTGGGGGGCGACGGCAGTTACTCGCGGTCCAAGGGCAGCGCGAACGGTCCGACGGCCACTCCTCAGTCGCCGGGCAGGTTCGAGACGTTCGGCAACACGGTGGCCCGGGGCATCGCGGGCAACGTGGTCGGCACGGGGTTGGGGACGGCCGTTCCGGGTATTCCTGCGGTCACGAATTCGGTGGCCACGGGTTTGGTGGGCATGATTCCCACACCATCCAGTGGCCGCGATACGGACGAGATCAACCTTCACGCGGCGGGCTTTGATGCCTCGTGGGAAATTGATGTGTTCGGCGGCATCCGACGCAACATCGAGTCGGCGGACGCGGTGCTGGAGGCTACGGTCGAGGACTACCGCGGCACGCTGGTGACGCTGGTCGCGGAAGTGGCCGCCACGTACATCGAGATTCGCACGCTGCAAAGTGAGATAGAGTCGATCGAACGTAACATCGCCCTGCAGAAAGAGACGCTTTCGCTGACCGAGGCGAGGCTGGCTCTGCAGTTGGCGAAGGAACTCGATGTTCAGCAGGCGGTGACCAACCTGGCGACGACGGAATCGTATCTGCCTCAGCTTGAGAGCGGTTTGTCGATGAGCATGTATCGGCTGGGCGTTTTGCTTGGTCAGGAGCCGCGTGCACTCTGCGATGAGCTGTCGCCGACGGCCCCGATTCCCGCCCCTCCGACCGAGGTTTTCGTGGGCGTTCCGGCGGACATTCTTCGGCAGCGTCCGGACATCCGATCTGCGGAAAGGCGTCTGGCCGCCCAGACCGCGCAGATCGGAGTGGCCGCGTCGGAGTTGTATCCTCGGTTTACGCTCTCGGGCACGTTCGGATTTGAAGCGACGGACGCGGCTCATTTGCTTGATGCCCGCAGCGTCTCATACCGGTTTGGTCCTTCTGTGCGATGGAACATTTTCGACGGTTTGCGGAATCTCAATCGCATTGCGGCTCAGGAGGCGGTGACGCATCAGTGCTACGTGTTCTATGAGCGTACGGTGTTGACGGCTCTGCAAGAGGTCGAGAACTCGCTGGTGGCCTACAAGCGGGAGCAGGCACGCCGGGATGCGTTGGTACGGGCCGTGGAGGCGGCCGATCGTTCGGTAAAGCTGGCTGAAGCGTTGTATCGTAACGATCTCGTGGACTTCCAGAACGTGCTGGATGCCCAGCGGTCGCTGGCGAGTCTCGAAAGCACGCTTGCCCAGAGCAGGGGGCAGGTGGCGGTCAACCTGGTGTCGCTCTACAAGGCGTTGGGGGGCGGTTGGTCGCCGGACGTGACGCCGCAGGAGGAGTATCTGGAGGATGAACTGGACGCGTTGCACCGTCCGGTGGACTTCTTCTTCTCAGGGGGGACGACGTCGCTGCCTTGGGATCGTGTCTCGGAGGATGGCGGGGAAGCGCGTTGAGCATGGCCGGGAAACTGCCGTGGAAGACAGGGCGAATGCCGTTGTGAATAGAGGTTAGGTATGCGGATCCTATGTCGTAGCGCATTGTGGTTTGGTGTTTCTACTCTTGGGCTGGCGGTGCTGACCGGCTGCGAAAGGGCGGGGAGCGGTGCCGGGCCTATGCAGGCCGGCCCGCCGGAGGTGGCCGTCGTGACCGTGGGCGCGGAGCGGGCGATCATCACGACGGAACTGCCCGGCCGCACGTCCGCCTTCCTGGTTTCGGAGATCCGACCGCAGGTCAACGGCTTGATACAAAAACGCCTCTTTGAGGAAGGTTCTGATGTCAAGGCTGGCCAGGTACTCTACCAGATTGATCCTGCTCCGTTTGAGGCTGCGATGAATAGTGCCACGGCCAATCTGGCTGTGACGGAAGAGAGCGCGGAACGGGCGCGTGCGGCATTGGTGGCCAGCGAAGCGGGGGTTGTCCGTCAGAAGGCGACGCTGGAGCTGGCGAGGATTAACCGTGATCGCTTTGAAGAGGCTTTCAAGGCGAACGCGGTCTCCGGAAGCGAGCGTGACCGGGTGGTGACCGAAGCCGCGGTCGCGGAGGCCGCGTTGCGTGCCGCCGAGGCTCAATTGGAGAGCGACCGGAAGGCCATTTCGGTGGCGGAGGCGAGCATTCAGCAGGCGAAGGCGGCGTTGGAGACGGCGCGGATCAACCTTGCGTATACACAGGTGACGGCTCCGATCTCCGGTCGCATCGGCAAATCAAGCGTGACGGATGGTGCGTTGGTGACGGCGTACCAGTCCACGGCCTTGGCGACGATCCAACAAATGGACCCCATTTATGTGGATGTGCCGCAGTCGACCGCGGAACTACTGCGTTTGCAGCGTCGCTTGGCGGACGGTCGTCTGAATCAGAATGGGACCAATCAGGACAAGGTCAAGCTCATCCTGGAAGACGACATGCCATATGCGTCGGAAGGGACGCTGCAATTCCAGGATGTGACGGTGAACCCGACGACCGGGTCAGTCATTCTGCGGGTGGTGTTTCCGAATCCGCAGAGTGTTCTTCTGCCGGGCATGTTCGTGCGAGTCGTGATTACGGAGGGAGTCAACGAGCAGGCCATCTTGGTCCCGCAGCAGGGTGTCCAACGCAATCCGAAAGGCGATCCGATCGCCATGATTGTCGACGCCGAGGGCAAGGTGCAACAGCGGATGCTGGTCCTGGATCGGGCCATCGGCAACCGATGGCTTGTGGCGTCGGGCCTTGAGGAGGGTGATCGGGTTATTGTGGAAGGCAGCCAGAAAGTCAGGCCCGATGTTTCCGTGAAGGCTGTCGAGTTCGTCGCGGGGCATGACGACCATCCCGTGGCTGAGAAAGCTGTTGCGCCGTCCGAGCAATCAAAGTAAGCAGAGAAAATCCATGCTATCGAGATTCTTCCTAGATCACCCGGTATTTGCCTGGGTTATTGCCATTTGCATCATGCTGCTGGGCGGCTTGGCCACGTACAATCAGCCCATCGCGCAGTATCCGCCGATCGCTCCTCCGGGCATTGCCATCGAATCCCAGTATCCTGGAGCGTCGGCCCAGACGGTCGAGAACAGCGTGACGCAGATCATCGAGCAGAAGATGACCGGCTTCGACGACATGCTGTATCTGGCCGGCACGAGCGATTCCTCGGGCACGTCGCGGATCGAGTTGACCTTCAAGCCGGGGACGGATCCGGATCTGGCTTGGGCCAAGGTTCAGAACAAGCTGCAACTTGCTATGGCCAGCTTGCCGGAGGTGGTGCAGCAATCGGGCGTCAAGGTGAGCAAATCGACGCGGAACTGGCTGTTGTTCGTCGGGCTTGTTAGCGAAGACGGGAGCATGAATGGCCACGATCTGCGCGACTACGCTCAGTCGAACCTGGAGAAGGTGCTGTCGCGCGTGCCGGGCGTCGGCGAAGTCGAGGTGTTTGGCTCCCAGTATGCCATGCGTATCTGGTTGAACCCGGATGAGCTGACCAATTATCACCTGACCATAGAGGATGTGATTGCGGGTCTGCGGGCTTACAACGTGGAGGTTTCGGCCGGCCAGTTTGGCGCGCTTCCGGCAGTGGAGGGCCAGCGGCTGAACGCGACGATCGTGGTTCAGAACCTTCTTCAAACGCCGGAGGAATTCGCCGCCATACCACTGCGGACCAATCCGGACGGCTCCATTGTGCGGATCCGGGACGTGGGCCGAACCGAACTGGGTACTGAGTCCTACGATATCGAGGGCCGCTACAACAACAAGCCCAGCGCGATCATGGCCATTCGACAGACGCCGGGAGCTAACGCCCTGGAGACGGCCAACGCGGTCAAATCGAAGATGGAGGAAATGAGTTATTACTTCCCGCAGGGGATGAAGGTGGTGTATCCGTACGACACCACACCGTTCGTCAAGGTAGCCATTCTCGAGGCGGTCAACTCTTTGTGGCAGGCGATTGGGCTGGTCTTCCTGGTGATGTGGCTGTTTATGGGCAATATCCGGGCCACGCTGATCCCCACGATCTCCGTGCCGGTGGTATTGCTTGGCACGTGTGCGGCGCTGGGGGCGTTCGGATACTCGTTCAACATGTTGACCATGTTCGCGCTGGTGATTGCCATCGGCCTGCTGGTGGACGACACCATCGTGGTGGTGGAGAACGTTGAGCGATTGATGAGTGAGGAGGGCCTCTCGCCTCGGGAGGCGACCGCCAAGTCGATGGAGCAGGTGACCAGCGCCTTGATCGGTTTTACCCTGGTGCTTTCGGCCCTGTTTGGCCCGATGGCGTTTTTCTCCGGCTCTACGGGCATCATTTACCGCCAGTTCTCAGTGACCGTGGTCACATCCATGGTGTTGTCGGTCTTGGTGGCGTTGATTCTGACGCCGGTGTTGTGTGCGTCGATTCTCAAGCCGATCGTCAAGGGGCATGAGGCGGCAGAAGGAGCGGTCTGGTTTCTTCGGCCGTTTTTTCTGGCGTTCGACCGCGTGTTCAACCGGTTCCGTGATGGTCTTGTGACGCTGGTCGGCTACTCGCTCACTCGGAAGCTGCGTTTTGTGGCGGTGTACGCCATGCTGGTGGCCGGCCTGGGATGGCTATTCGTAAAGATTCCCAGTAGTTACCTGCCAGACGAGGATCAGGGAATCCTGCTGGCCCAGATTCTGATGCCCACGGGTTCTACGTTGGAGCAGACCCAGGAGGTCGCTGATGAGGTCCAGAGCTACTTCATGGCGCACGAGAAAGAAGCGGTGGAATCGTGCATGACCATCGCGGGGGTGGGTTTTTCCGGCCAGGCACAGAGCAACGGCATGGTGTTCGTCAAGTTGAAAGACTGGGATTTGCGTGATCAACCGCATCTGAGGGTCAAGGCGGTGGCGGGTCGGGCCATGGCGGCGTTCTCCAAGATCCGTGACGCGATCGTGGTGGCGTTCGCGCCGCCCCCGGTGAGCGAACTGGGCAACGCCATAGGATTCGACTTCCAGTTGGTGGATCGCGGCGGCGTGGGGCACGGCGCTTTGATGCAGGCCCGCAATCAACTTTTGGGCATGGCGGCAGCGGATCAGCGGCTGACGAAGGTGCGTCCCAACGGTCTGGAGGACGTGCCCGAGTACCGACTGGACGTGGATTGGGAGAAGGCGGGTGCTCAAGGGCTGGCCATTACCTCTATCCACCGTACCATTTCCGCGGCTTTCGGCAGCGCGTACGTCAACGATTTCATCCAGGGCGGCCGCGTCAAGCGGGTTTATGTTCAGGCGGACGCTCCTCACCGGATGCTGCCCAGGGATCTGGAGAAGTTGTATGTGCGGAACATGGCCGGGGAAATGGTGCCCTTCGCTTCGTTCGCCACGGGGCGATGGGCGAGCGGCTCGCCGCGGCTGGAGCGTTTCAACGGTTTTCCCTCGATGAACATGTGGGGCGAGCCTCAGCCGGGCAGGAGTTCGGGCGAGGCCATGCGGGCCATGGAGGAAATCACCGCGAAGCTGCCGAAGGGTATCGGTTATGACTGGACGGGGCTTTCGTACCAGGAACGGCAGGCGGCCGCCCAGACCGGTTTGCTCTATGCGTTCTCGATCCTGATCGTGTTTCTCTTCCTGGCGGCGTTGTACGGGAAGTGGGATGTTCCCATCGCGGTTCTGCTGATTCTGCCGTTGGGCGTCATTGGTGGTTTTGCGGCGACATCTTGGCGAGAGTTGCCGAGCGACGTCTACTTCCAGATCGGGTTGTTGAATACGCTGGGGTTGGCTACGAAGAACGCCATTCTGATCGTTCAGTTCGCGATGGCCGGCGTGGCCCAGGGGACGGGTCTGATCGAGTCCTCTCTCCAGGCCGTGAAGCTGCGGCTTCGGCCGATCATGATGACCTCGATGACCACCGGTCTGTCGGTTTTGCCGTTGGCCTTTAGCACGGGCGCGGGTGCCGGAGCCATGAACGCTATCGGCACGGCGGTGCTGGGCGGCATGGTCACCGGTACGGTCCTGGTGGTGCTGTTCACCCCTCTGTTCTACGTGCTGATCGAGAAGGCGTTTGGCAGGAAGACAGAGGCGGTAGCGCCGGTCGCAAGTGTGTCTTGACCCCGGCGGCAAAAACATGGCACCACGCGAGGTGCGGAGCGCACGGAGACGATCGGCTTTCGATGGCCGACCAGGCATACCGCGGCTGAACCTCGCATGAGATCATGAGATCCGTCGGTCTTCTCTTGATCAGGGCGCAACTCGCTGGCCGCGTGGCTCCCGTGGCAGAATGGCGAATGCCCAAGGCCCAATGACCAATCAATGACCAAGCCCGAAGCCAGAAGGCCAAGCCCGAGCGGGGACGTTGGTCATGGGTCATTCGGACTTCATGGGTCATTGGGGCTTGGCGATGGGGCATTCCGCTCGCGGATGGCGAGTTACGCCCTGCTTATCACTTTTCGGTGAGTTCCAGGTTGCCGCTCCAGTCTTCGGGCGGCGGTTGTAGCTGATAGTGCTCGATGGTTCTGAGATACAGGTGGGCGCCCGGGTCGGCGGGATGGGCGGCCAGGCAACGCTGGAAGGCGGCGGTGGCGTGTTGCCAGTCGCGGAGCACGAAAGCGGCGACGGCTTCACCGAAGGTGTCGCTGTATCGGAGTCGTTCGTCGGAGACCTCGCCGGGCCGGCCGAGCAGTTCGTAGACCGGCAAAGCCATGCTCTGGCCGCGGACCTGGAGGGCCCCGAGCGGGCGGTAGAGGAAGCGCTCGCCGACGACTTCCTGCGTCGGGCCGGTGAGCATGATGGCGGTGCCGAACACCTTGTTGGCGGATTCGAGCCGGGCGGCGAGATTGACGGTATCGCCGACGCAGGTGTAGTCGAGCTTGTTCTCGCTGCCGTAGTCGCCGACGAAGACGGTGCCCGAGGCCATGCCGATGCGCATGTTCAGGCGGCCAAACTCGGCGGCGAGCGGGTGGCCGGCCATGCGGGCCTTGAGCTCATCGAGGGCGGCGAAGCTGTCGAGAGCCGCCTCGCATGCCGCCACCTCATGCTCCGGGCAGGGCAGGATGGGCGGATTGAAGAAGGCGAAGATGCCGTCGCCCATGAACTTGTTGATCATGGCTTGGCGGTGATGCAGGACGGTGGACATGGCCTCGAGGTAGGGGTTAAGCACCGTCTTGGTGCCCTCGGGGCCGAGCCGTTCACTCATGGGGGTGAACTGGACGATGTCGCTGAAGAAGCAGGTGACACGGGTGGCGACCGGGGAGAGGTCCAGGCGGACGGAGCTCTCAGCGATCTGTCGGGCCATGGCCGGCGAGACGTACTGAGCAACGGCCCGGCTGAACCGCCGCTTTTCGCGTTCTTCGGTCAGGTAACGCAACAGCACGATCAATGCCCAGATGGTGAATGCCAGGCTGAGAGCGGTCACGAACCCGCCCCAGTAGCTCAGGCGAGCGAAGAGGAGGTACCCGTTCAGGGCAAGTCCGCCCACGCTGCCCACCAAGACGATGGAGAAGGAGACTTTCGGCCCGGCGGTGGTGGTCAGCAGGGTGATGCCCACGCCGATCAAAGCGATTATGGCTAGTTGCGTGGTGGGCAGAGCCCAGCGGCGAAAGGAGCTTTGCAGCAGGCTGTTGAGCAGGTTGGTGTGGACGAGCACGCCGGGCACGCGTCCGTAGGGGGGCGTGCTGACCATGTCGGCCAGGGCCGTCGCGGTGTAGCCCACCATGCAGATGCGTCCTTCGACGAGCGGGCGCAGTTGCTCAAGCAACCGGCGGTCTTCATCGGCGAGTCGCTCGTTGGCGGCCTTGAGTTCAGCGAGGTCGCGGCTGATGAGGTCGTGTGCTCTGCTGAAGGTGCGATAGTCGTCGGCGATGGCCGGGTCGTTGGGGTCCGGCTCCTGTTGCAGTGCCCGCCATTCCTCTCGGACCAGCTCCATGGTGTCGGCATGGTCGCGTTCGATCTCGCGGCGCAGGCGAGCGGTTTCCTCGCGTTGCTTCACGACGTCGGGGGCTTCGCCGCGCCCCTGCAAGGTTGCCCAGTGCAGTCGGCGCTCACTCTCCAGAAGGCGGTTGATCTGCTGGCGGTAGAGCTCGAATCCCTGCTCACCCTTCACCAGCCGCAGGGCCTCGGCGATCGTCCAGAGCATGCGGGTGCGATTGTCGCGCATGTTTCGCCGGCCGTCGCAGATTCGCAGTAGCAGGGCGGCGGGGTAGTGCGTGAAGCAGTCCTGCCAGCCGGTTTTGCGCACATGCCAGTTGATGAGGATCTGCCCTCGCTCGTCGAGTTGGATGCGGGCGGCCGGCCGATCACCCCGGGCGGCGAGGTGCAGATCGCCCATCGCATCAAGCGAGAGATCCTCCACGGCGATCCCCAGGACGTCCCGGGCGGCGGCGAAACCCAGTTGCTCCAACAGGCGGCCGTCCCATTCGAGCAGGAGCGGCACGCGACGTGTGCGCCCGTCGCGGTCCGGGCTGAAGGTGACGAAGCCTACGCGGTGAGCGGCACTGGTGAACTTGTAGACCGGCGGCACGACGCGGTCGACGCGCGGCAGTCGTCCGCGAAGATTCTCCGGCACAGGGGGGCAGCGATCCCGGAGGGCGCGCAAGCCCAGCGCGCGGTGATAGGCGGCCTTGAGGTCCTCGCGATCCGCCGTCAGTCGCTCGAAGGGGGTGTCGAGCAGGGCGTCGTGCACTTCGCGGAACGAGGCTTCGGGATGGGTGGCGAGGAAGTCGGTCACCAGCGTCTCGGCGGCTCGACGTTTGAGCTTGGCCAGTCGTGGCTCAATGGTCTCGGCATCGCTGTCGAGACGCTCAGCCAAGGCGGCAGCGTCGAGATCGAATTGTTCGAGCAGGAGTGCCGAGATGCGTTCGCCCAGTTCGTCGGTCGCGGACGCCTGCGACTCCAACTCGCAGTACATCGCCAGATAGACGTTGCCTGCCGCCCGGATGGCGCCTTCGAGTTCGTCGTCGGGGTAGACGCGGTTGGCCTCGGAGACGTGCCCGAGCTGCTCGGTTTCACCTTCAATGTCGGTGAAGCGGTCCAGGTTGGGATCGCGTATTTCCGCGGGCCGGGGCTCGCTCCACACGATGTCCATGACCACCTGCCGGGCCCCGAGTTCTCCGAGGATGCGTACCAGGTCGGCCTGCACGTCGCGCGGCCAGGGCCAACTCCCGATGCGGTCAAGGGCCGCGTCGTCGACGTCGATGTGCACGATCCGGTCTGAGGCGGCGATGCGGCTGAAGTGGCGGACGTGGAAGTCGAACGCTTCCCACTCGCGGCGATCGGCCAGACCGGACCGGTGCACGATCAAGGCCAGAGCTGTCAGCCCCAGTCCGACCGCCAGCGCCCGCCCTTGCCGAACCAGCCATTGGTGCATGTTGCTGTGCGACTACCGGTTGCCTGGAAGTCTGGGCAACCGCCCGTTCCCTGTGCCGAAATTACCCTCGGGCCGAGTGATGACTCGCTGCCCGGTCAGTTGCGAGATGATCGCCCCGGCGGCCAACCCGGCTCCGGGTTGCGTTCCGAGCCCGCCGCCTGAGCCTGTCGAGGAGGACGAGCCGCCTCCGGAACCGGCACACTGGCCGGCCGCTTGGCCGCCGCCAGGCTCCAGGACTCCGAGTCCCGAGCCGGACAACGCGTTGAACAGCCGCTCCGCTCCAGTCATGCCGAATACGTCCGCCAACGCGACCGTGCGGTCGAACAAGGCGGTCTCGATCCAGCGGACCATGGCCTCGGTCACGTACTGGCCGGGCATGAGCGTACGTGACCGCCCGCTGACGTGGTCCAACGCCTCGACGAGGCCTTGCCGGGCCAAGTAGACCCGGTAGCGTCCCGTACTGGGTTCGTATTCAATGCCGAAGTCCATCGTGCCCTTCTTGCTCAGGGTGGCGGTGGGCGTCTCAATGGTCATGTCGCTGCGCAGGGTGGTCTCGGCGACGCCGGCCCGAACGGCCCCATGGCCCAGGCCGAGCCTGATGTGCTTGGTATCGGCACTGCGGTGGAACTGGTCGATGCTGGCCAAGGTGGCCCGGTCGATCATGACCACGGTGTCGTCGCCGAAGGTGAGTACAACGTGCGAGCGGAGGCGGGTGCGGATGCGTGTGCCGGCCGGCAGTTGATCGCCGACCTTGGCCTCCTGCCATTCGCCGGGTTCGCCGTTGGCTCCGGGCAGCGCGTATTGGACATGCCCGGCGAGCTTGACGATGCGGGCCTGATAGGCCTCATCGACGGATACGGGCTGCGTGGCTGAGCCGGCCGGCTGCGTGTCCGCGGCCAGAACCGCCGAGGCCGCGATCAGGCCGATCACTGCCGCGAATGTTCCCATGAGCTTGTTTGGCATGCTAAGTCTCCAGCCTTCGGCATAGTGGCCACCATGCCCACCACAGAGCGAACGAACCGCGGCCCTTTGCCGCCGAAGCGATGAGGCCGACCTATTATACGCACACTCAGGGCGTGTCGGTGTTTTCCTGCAGCGTTTGGCTGAGGTCGACGGCTTCATGCGTATAGTGCCCCTTGTCGGCCATATAACGGTCGGCCTTGGCGACCAAGTCGACCAACTCGCCGCCGGTGATGTAGCGGTAGGGCACGGCCGAGGGCATCAGACCGAGGAATTCCAGCTCGCGCAACGCATACCGCCGGTCCCCGACGCCCAGCCGGCCGAACAGGTTGTAGTTGATCCCGCCGGGGGCCTTGATGATGCGGCAGACCATGTAGGCCACGCTGCCCTTGTCGATGGGCTCCTCGCGTTCCAGGCCCCATTCCGCCCGTATCGCGCCACGCTCCTCCAGCGCCGTCCTCCGTTGGTCGAAGCTGGTGTACTGGTCATCGCCGTCCGCCAGGATCAGCATGACCCGGTAGGCTTCGCCCACAGTGACCATCGGCTGACGTTGCAGGTGCTCGTTGAGGAGAGTGTCCACGTCGACCTGCTCGCCCTGATCGGCCTGCTCGACCCGCAGGTTTTTGCCGCACCCGAGCCCCGCTCCCGCGAGGAGAGCCAGGGACGCCAGCAGCATTCTACTCCAAGCGTATCTCATCGCGATGATGTCCTGTCCAGGGTGGGCCGTTCGTTTTGGGCCCACGACTCCGTAGTGGGTCATGCCATCTCGGTTTCGTGTTCGGGGCCGCAAGTGGCCCCGCTAAACAATGCGGTCCGCTACGCGCCGTCAGAAGCTGTATGTCACTCCTGTCAGGAGAAACGTCCGCGTGGTCTGATCGCTGAACGATTTCCCCGGGAAAAACGTTCCGAATCGCGTCGTCCAGGAGAGGTCCGAGGTAATCCGCCAGTTGATGAAGTAGTCCATCTCCCATCCGACGTAGCCCGATTGCCGATCCGCGGTGGAGTCGGAGATTGCTCCCTCCGCCCGATTCTTGGCGTAGAGGAACCAGTCCGTGCCGAGTTCCAAGTTCCGCAGCGGTTCGCAGTCTTCAAACGGCTTGAAGGACGCCCCGGCCCGCCAGATGTGCACGTTGCTTAGCCGCGGGGCCAGCGACAGGCCGGTATCGCGGTAGCCGAAGCCCACGAAACCTGTATCCCGGCCACTGGTGCTGCCGCTCAGCGTGTTGGTCGGACTGTCGGTGCGGTGGGGGTCGCCGCTGGCGAACATGTACTCGCCCACGAACCGCGGTTGCATGGCCCAACGGGGCGTGTATTCGAGGGAGAAGTCCGCTCCCCATGCGTGGATGTCACGCCGCTGGGGGAAGATGCGGTCGGTGTAGCTGTGTCCGCCCTGGAACACGAACTCGGTGCCGTAACGCAGGTTAGTCGCCAGTTCGCCAGTCGAGCCAAGACCGAGGTAGTAGGAGTCGTAGTCGAAGTCGCGTATGAACTGCGGTACATCCTCGCGTTGCTGGTCCTCGTTCCAGACCGCGTAGATGAACGGCTCGTGTCGCTGGAGCCCCTTGTACTTGATCTGCGTGCCCCAGAAATTGCGTTTGGATCGGCCGGCGTTGGGGCGGCTGAGGTCGATGTTGTCGGTGCTGCGGATGCTGGTGCCCATGAGCCCGGCAATCTCCAGATCACCGAACTCCGCGGTCAGTAGCAGGTGGTCCAACGGCAGCGAGAAGGCGTAGCCGGTCCCGAAGGTGGCCAGATCGCGACCGATCTTGAGATTGAAGTTCCAGTCGAGCCGCTCGTTGGCGTAGGCTTTGGCCGCCCGGCGGAGGTCGAACTGGTAGAAACCGCGGTCGAGGTTCGGCCCGATCCAGTCGTCATCGTTGCCGTCGAAGGAGTCGCCGGTGTTGAAGTCGTCGAAATGCATCTTACCGCGAGCGTAGATCTGGTGGGCGCCCTGGTCGAAGCTCAGCGAGTTCCACAGCCGCAGGTCGTGTCGGCGGAACGTCCGTGAGGAGTCGACGCCGTCGTCGTAGAGCAGCAGGTAGAAGCTATACCAGCCGCCCCAGTCGTAGTCGATCTTCTGGTCGGCGGGCAGTTCCTTGTCCAGGGCCTGGCGAACTTCCTCTTCCAGGGCCCGCTGCCGGTTCAGGAACGCATCGCTGGGTTGTTGCGCGTAGACCGATGCGGAGGCCAGGAGGGCCATGGCAAGCCCGACCGCCGGTGCCCAACGCTCCCGTGCCGTTCTCCCGGTCAGCCCGGGCCATTCCCGCCTGTCTCGCCGCTGGCATGGATGGTGGATCATCGCAATCTCGCAGCTCCAGGTCGATCGCTGCCCAGTGTGGCCGCGCCGCCGACCGCCTGTCGGCACGGCCGCAGAACGTGTCAGGGTATCATCCCCTCGCGCCGCCCGGGATGCAAGGCCAGCGAGTGCGGCCGCGCTGAAAGGATTCGCGAGCGGCTTCTCCCATTTCGGTCGTCCGGCTTCTTGCGGTTCGGCGGGGCGAGTTGCCGGCGGTGCCGCCGCCTGCCGTTTCGCCGGGCGCGGGGGTGCGGTGACACCTCCCGGAACGCGGGCTATGATGCTTCGCGAGCGACCCCGGCGCCGGGCGCGCCGTGGGGGCCGCGACGGGTCGCCAGGGTCGCACCTTGCGGGAGTTGTTCACGGGATGCGGGTCAACGACGACGAGTTCGCGGCCATTGTCGAGGAGGCGATTGCTTCCGTGCCGGCAGCCTTTGGGCCATATCTGGAGGAGATCGTCATCGACGTCGAGGATCTACCCGACGACGAGGTCTGCGAAGACCTGGAGCTCGACAGCCCCTACACGCTGCTGGGCCTTTACCGCGGCACGCCGTTGACCGAACGGCACGTTGACCAGCCGTACCGGTGGCCCGAACGGGTGGTCATCTACAAGCGGAACATCGAGCGCATGTGCCGCACCCGCGGGCAGATGGTTCGCCAGATCCGCAAGACGGTCCTGCATGAGATCGGGCATCATTTTGGCCTTGACGAGGAGCAACTGCGGCAACTCGGGTATGGCTGAGTCGCCCGCTGGTCGAGCGTGCGGAGTGTCCCCGAGCGGACATTCCGGCCAGTCCCGGCGGGTGGCGATTCAACCCGAAATCCGGTATAAACTCGGCGTGACTGATGCGGGATAATAAGCCGTGCGCTTCAGCCTGCGCGGCTTTTTGTCCAAGGTCGAAGATTGCTCAACGTACAGGCGCCGCGCGGGCTGAAGCCCGCGGCTCAGCAAGGGAAACCCATGGCCGACGAGCCTGATGCCATAGCCCTTCCTGCCGATCAGCGGATCACCCCACTGCCCATCGTCGACGAGTTGCAGGACTCGTACCTGACCTACGCGATGAGCGTGATCATCTCCCGGGCTCTGCCCGACGCCCGCGACGGGCTGAAGCCCTCGCAACGGCGGATCCTGGTGGCCATGCACGACCTGAACCTCGGCCCGCGGGCCCAGGCCCGCAAGTGCGCCAAGATTGCCGGCGACACGTCGGGCAACTATCACCCGCATGGCGAGAGCGTGGTCTACCCGACCCTGGTCCGTCTGGCCCAGGACTGGAACATGCGTTATACGTTGGTGGATGGGCAGGGCAACTTCGGGTCGATGGACGGCGATCCACCCGCGGCCATGCGGTACACGGAAGCGCGGATGACCGCCCCGGCGGTCGAGATGCTGGCGGACATCAAGCTCGAAACCGTCGATTTCATCCCCTCTTACGACGAGATGCGAGAAGAGCCGGTTGTCCTGCCCGCCAAGTTCCCCAATCTGCTGGTCAACGGCTCAACCGGCATCGCCGTGGGCATGGCCACCAACATCCCGCCGCACAACCTCAACGAGATGGCCGAGGCCATCGCCAGAGTCATCGACAACCCCCGCATCACGGTTGATGAGTTGATGGAGGTCGTGCCCGGCCCGGACTTCCCCACAGGCGGGATCATCTGTGGCCGAGCGGGCATTCGCGAGGCCTATCGCACCGGACGCGGGTCCATCGTCATCCGCGGCCGGACACACTTCGAGCAACGCAAGAACAAAACACTCATCGTCATCGACGAGGTGCCTTACCAGGTGCTGCGGTCGACGATCAAGGACAAGGTCGTGGCCTGCATCAAGGCGGGGCAGTTGCAGGATGTGGCCGACGTGCGTGACGAGTCCGACCGCAAGCACCCCACCCGCGTGGTCGTCGAGCTCAAACGCGACGCGAACGCGGACGTGGTCCTGAATCGGTTGTACCAATACACGCCGCTGCAATCGAACTACACGATTATGAACATCGCGGTGGTCGGTCGGCAGCCACGAACGCTGAACCTGCGGCAGATGATCGATATTTACATCGACCACCGCAAAGAGGTCATCCGGCGGCGGACGGCGTACCTGCTTCGTAAGGCCAGGCAGCGGGCCCACGTGGTCGAAGGGTTGCTGCTGGCGGTGGGTGACATCGACGCGATCATCGAGCTGATCAAGACCTCGCCCGACCCGCCGACGGCCAAGCAGCGGCTCATGGATCGCGGGCTGCGTCTGCCCGAGCACGCGGCGTTCATGAAGATGCTGCCCGAGCAGTTCGTGCGAAGGGTTACGCGTGAGGACCAGCGGCTGACCGGCACCCAAGCCGACGCCATCCTCTCCATGCAGCTCCAGCGCCTCACCGGGCTCGAGATGGAGAAGCTGGCCGGCGAGTACGCCAAGCTCACCGAGGAAATCGAAGGCTACGAGGCCATCCTGCGGGACGAGGCCCTGGTGCTCGACATCATCCGCGAGGATACCTACGAGATGCGCGACCGGTTCGGGGACAAACGCCGCACCGAGATCGGCGGCGCGATCCGCGAGTTCCAGATGGAGGAGCTGGTCCCCGAGGAGCAGGTCATTGTGACCATCACCCGCGACGGGTACATCAAACGCGTGGACATGGACGCCTACCGCAAGCAGGGCCGGGGCGGCAGGGGTGTCCGGGGTAGCGATACCAAGGAAGGCGACCTGCTGGACCATCTGTTCTCGGCCGGGACGCATGATTACCTCTTGGTCTTTACCAACCGCGGGCGGGTCTACTGGCTCAAGGTCTACGACATCCCCGCCTTGCAGCGGGCCAGCCGCGGGCGGTCGATCGCTAACCTGCTCCAGATGCAGTCCAACGAGGTGCACCGGGCGGTCCTGCCCGTGCAGAAGTTCGAGGAGCGGTTCGTGTTCTTCGCTACCGCCCGGGGCGTGGTCAAGAAGACGCCGCTTGGGGCCTTCAGTCGGCCGCGAACCAGCGGCATCATCGCCATGGGGCTCGACCCGGACGATGAACTGATCGGTGTCGAGCTGACCGGCGGCACGGATCAGGTGGTACTCGGCACACGGAACGGGTTCGCCATCCGGTTTGACGAGCAGGATGTGCGGGCCATGGGGCGATCCGCCCACGGCGTGCGGGGGATGGACCTACGCGGGGACGACCGGGTCGTGGACCTCGTCGTGACCAACGAAGAGGCCTCGCTGCTGACGGTCTGCCAGAATGGGTTCGGCAAGCGGACGCAGGTCGGCGAGTACCGCAAGACCCGTCGTGGCGGTAAGGGGGTCATCAACATCCGGGTCACGGAGCGCAACGGCTTGGTCGTGGCTCTCAAGAGTGTCACCGAGACCGACGAGCTGATGGTCATCACTGCCCAGGGGATCATCCTGCGAACCGACCTGTCGCAGCTTCGCGAGATCGGTCGGGCCACGCAGGGCGTACGGCTCATCCGCCCGGGCGAGGGGGACGAGGTGGTGGCCGTCGCTCGCATTATCCCGGAGGACAAAGACGACGAGGACGCCACCGCCGGGGAGAAGAACGGGGCCACTCGCGGCGAGGATTCAGACACCGGTGACGCTGACAGGTCGGGACCGGTCGAAGCGGTCGTCGATGAGACCAGCGAGGACAAGGCAACCGCCGACACACAGAGCGACGAGGAAACGGTTGCCGACGGCGAGGATCCCGAGGCTTCGGCGAGCCCGGAGGATGAGCCTGAGCAGTAGCCGTGTGTCCGGGTAATCGCGGATCCATGGCTGATTGGCGGGGTTTTACTCGCGGTGACCCCTCCTGGCGACCGACAGATAAACAGGGCAGTCCGCAGACGCTGTCTGCGCAGAGCGTGCTATGACAGACCTGGATGGCTTCTTCCAGTAGGGGCGTTGTAGCGGTCGTCCCCGGTTGGCGGTCACCCTCCCGTAGCGGTCGCCCCGGTTGGCGGGCGCCCTCCCGTAGCGGTCGCCCCGGTTGGCGGGCGCCCTCTCGTAGCGGTCGCCCCCCGTGGCGACCGGCGACCGGCGACCGGTGACCGCCGGAATGCACCGCTGTCATACGAGCCCGCTCGGGACGTGAGATGTGCCGTGGGACCACTGCCCGGTGCACCCACCAGGGGCCAAGGGCGTATAATACCAAAGCACGATTCGGCAGACCGCCGTAGTTGGAGAGCATGCACATGCGTCAGATCAGCAGGAAGCTCATCATTCCGGCCGTTGTCGCGATGGCCTGGTTGGCTCTTCCCGCGTCGTCCCCGGCCCAGACCAGCAGCTCCGCGACGGTCAGGCACCCGCGGAACAGCGTGAGCGGCGGTTCGCTGTCGGGGAATCGGCCCGGCCTGTGGATTACCCGCTCGCACGCGACGCATACCGAACGGCTCAGCAAGGCCCTCGACAGCTACGGCGGGGCCACCTACAAAGCGGCTGAGGAGACCACGTCCCGCCAGCAGCAGTTTGCCCTCGCGGCGGTCGAGGCGTTCTTCGACTTCCTGAACGATCTGGCCAACAAGCTGAAGCTCGCGCTCACCGCGCAGCAGACTCTCGGTACGTGATCGCCTGGGGTCTGTGCGGGGAACCCAATTCTGCTGTGTATCTGCTGTTTCGCTGACCTCCCGCGCGGTGGCCGATTGGGTTTGCGGGGGGGCGTTGTCTGTTGCCCGCGAAGCGGCAAGCCGGTAGTAGGTCTTGCTCGCGGAGCAGCTCGTTGCTCGCATTCCTCCCCGTCTGGTTTCCCCGCTTCCTCGCTTGCCGCCTTCTCTCACTGCAAGGACACCGGGTCGACGTCCACCATGACCTGCTGGCCGGACGGTTTGAGCACCTTGTTGTGCCGCAGGGTCTCCAGGGTCTCCAGCAGTCGGCTGGCGTCGGCCGCCTGAATCAGCAGTTCGTAGCGGTAGCAGTTGCGTAGCTGGGCCAGCGGGGCGGCCTGGGGGCCGAGCACCTGCCCGGCCAGCTTATGCTCGGCCAGAAAGCTGGTGATGCCGCGGGCCAGTGCGTTGGCCTCGGCCCGGGCCCGGTCCCGGCTGGTGTGCGAGATCACCACCCGAGCCAGCCGCGAGAACGGCGGCCAACCAAGCTGTCGCCGAATCCCCAATTCGTGTCGGGCGAAGCCTTCGTAGTCGTGCCGAATCGCGAAGCTCAGCACCGGTGAGACGCCGGCCAGGCTTTGCACCACGACGTGCCCTCCCGCCTCGGCGCGGCCCGCGCGGCCCGCTACCTGAGTGATCAACTGGAAGGTCCGCTCCGACGCCCGGAAGTCGGGAATCGCCAGCGATGTATCCGCGTTCACCACGCCCACGAACGCCACCGCGGGGAAGTCCAAACCCTTGGCGACCATCTGCGTGCCGACCAGAATGTCCGTCCGCCGTTCAGCCAACGCACGGATCATGTCCTCGTAATGCTCGGATCGCAGCATGGTGTCGCTGTCCGCCCGGGCGATGCGAGCCTCGGGGAACTTGACCCGCAGCTCCTCCTCCACGCGCTGCGTGCCCATGCCCCAGCGGATCAACTTGCCCCCGCACGAGCTGTCCTCGCACTTGGTCGGCACCGGCATCTTGGATTGGCAGTAATGGCACACCGCCATGCCCGTCGTCTGGTGGAAGACCATGTTGACTTGGCATCGCGGACAGAGCACCGGATGCCGGCAACGACTGCACATCAGGTAATTGGCGTACCCCCTTCGGTTGAGCAGCAACACCGCCTGCTGGCCGGCCTCCAGCGTCCGCCGGATGGCCTGCTCCATCCGCTCCGATAACAGGTGAACGCCCTTCCGCTCCCCTTGGGCCATTCGTAGATCGACGAACTCCACGGTCGGCATGGGCAGGCCGGAAATCCGGGCCGGCAGACTGATTCGCTCAAAGTGCCGATAGCGGTCGCAGTTGTGCCAGGTCTCCAGCGACGGCGTCGCCGATCCCAGCACCACCGGCACGCCCGCGAGCTGAGCCCGTTTGATGGCCACGTCGCGGGTGTGAAAGCGAGGAGCTTGAAGGTTCTTGTAGCTGCCTTCCTGCTCCTCGTCGACCACAATGAGCCCCAGGTCGGGGCACGGGGCGAAGATCGCGCTCCGCGTGCCGATGACCACACGCTTCTCGCCGCGGGCGATCGCCGCCCAGGTCAGCGAACGCTGCGTTCCGGTCAGCCCGCTGTGGATCACGGCCACGTCGCGGAAACGGCTGGTCAGCCGCTCGACAATCTGTGTGGTGAGCGCGATCTCGGGGACCAGCAGGATCGCCTGTCGGCCGACCGCCAGGACCGCACGGATCGCGTGGACGTAGACCTCCGTCTTGCCGCTCCCGCTGACCCCGAAGAGCAGCACAGCGCGGAACCGTCGCTCGGCGGCCATGGCCACGATTCGCTCGACTGCCGTCCGCTGAGTGCGATTGAGCTGGAAGGCTGGTTCGGTGCCCGGTCGGTCGAAATCCGGTGCCGGCGCCGGCTCGCGGTGCGTGCGAATCTCGACCACCCCCGCCTTGGCCAGGGCCGTGACCACTGCCCGTCCGGCTCCGGTCGCCTCAAGCAACGCTTCGATCGTCAGCCCCTCCGGGTGGGCGGTCAGGCAATCGATCACCGCCCGCCGCTGGGCCGACAGCCGCACGCCCTTCGCGGCTTCTTCCCCCGTCCGTGCCAACCGGCAGGTCCGCACGGTGCGGAACCCGCTCTGTACCCGGATGGCCGCCGGCACCATCGCCGCCAGCGTTCGGCCCAACGGGCAACAGTAGTACCGGGCCATCCATCGGCCCAGTTCCAGCAGCGAATCGCTCAACAGCCGCTGGTCATCGAGCACCTCGGCGACCGGCCTCAGAGTGCTCGTCCACTGTTCGTCGGCCACGGAAACGCAGAAGGCCGGCACCCGCCGACCACGCCGCCCGAACGGCACAACTACTCGCCGGCCTGGCTCGACCTGCCCCGCCAGTTCATCCGGCACGGTGTAGCTGTAGTCCTTGTCCACCGGTGCCAGAAGCGCCACGCGCGCCACCGGTCCCACCCGCATGTCTCCGGGTTCAGACCATAATGTGCGAATGATCTCTTTCGGAGTGCTCACCACGCATCCACCCATGGTTCCATCGGCCGCAAGCCGCCAAGCCGAGTATAAGCCTCGCCTCACTGGACATACAGGGAGGAAGAAGGCTTGGAGGCTGGCTACATGATGAAGGCTGAAGCGCGAGGGCTGTGAAGGTAGCGGTCGCCCCCCCACCACGGCGGGCAGGCCGTGGCGACCGGAGTCTCCTCGGTCCCGCACCGGCGAGACGCGGCTCGACCGAGCTCCGGTCTCACACCATGGCGTGCCATGCTGTAGCTGGCCGCCGCCTCATTGCGCAGTTGGGCTCATTGGGCGCAGTTGGGGGCCACGGCAACCCCAGGGCCGTTGTGGCAGCGTTGGAATCGACCGAAGTCGCTAAGGTCCACGTCACCGTCGCCGTCGAGATCCGCCAGAATGCACTCCAGGACCGGTTGGGGGATGTCCGCGCCGCTGAAGCATGCCTCGAACAGGGTGAAGTCGTCGGCATCCACGTCCGTGTCGCGGTTCAGGTCGGCAGGGCTCAGGACCGGGTCGGATACCCGAAGGTTGCCGTCGCCCTGCAGGACAGGATCGAAGACCACATTGCGGTTCCACAAGAGGTTCATGCCCAGGATGCCGTCCATAGACAGACCGTCGGGCGAGGCGAGGTTGAGCACGACGAACGGGACGCGGGAGAACTCCATCGCTCCGCCCAGCGCGTTGATCTTCACGTAGTCGATGAAGTAGCCGGGTACGTCTTCCTGCATGCCGCCGACCCCGAGAACCTCGATCGTGAAGTCCGGTTCCAGGGGGAGATTCAAGTTGCCGGCCATGCCCGGGGTGATGATCGAGGCTTGGGCCCCGGTATCGACAAGGACGCGCATGGTCTGGAGCGGATTGGTCGGGCTCGGTTCGCCCATCAGAGCGCCGATCTGGGCATAAAACGCTCCGCCGAGCGGCAGGCCGCCGTTGTACATCGCCAGCAGTGTGGGGAACCATGGTTGGTCGGGGTTGTATGGATCGAGCATGTCGGGAAAGTAGGCGGCGGTGGTGATCGCGCCTGGCCCGCTGGCGGTCATGCGGATGTTGCGAGCAACCGGGATGCCGGGAGCCGACCCGAGCGGTTTGATCTGCACTTCAGGGCTGGCGTAGGTCTGGCCGTTGTGCGTCAATGCCTGGGGCAGGTCCACGCGGATCACGGAGGTGAAGAAGCCGACGAAGACATTGCCGAGGGCGACGGGTAGTTCGGGTCCGTCACCGCACTCTTCGTATGGGGACACGACCACCGAGATGTTTCCGTGCCCGCGAAGCTGGGTGGTGTCGAGTTGCCCGTCGGGTTGAACGGCACTCAGCCCGGCCGCGAACATGCCGACGGGCCAGGTGATCGGGGCTTCGACGTCGCCGGATGCCCCGGTCAGCGTGACCGTATTGGGGGTGAGCAGGTCACTGGTCAGGCCCAGAGTCTGCGAGTGGCAGTACCCGACCAAGTCGACGACGGAACCGCTGTCGAAGATTCCAATGGCGAAGTTCTGGCTGGCGGGCGGATTGAGAGGGTTGCCTACGAAGCTCTGCGTGAGCAGGTGATCGTAGCGGTCATCGCCGGTGGCTTTGTAGTCGCTGGTGACTACGGCCACCATGGGCGAGAAGCCGTCGATGGGAACTCGTGGGTGAGGCCACGTGGCGGCGGTGGAAGCGGTGGCCTCGAGTGTCCCCGTGGTCGAGCGCAGGAGTGGCCGGGGTTGATCGGGCGTCGAAATCGAGACGATCCGGTGCCCGCCGGTCAGCCGAAGGTCGACCTTGCGGGTGCTCCAGCCGGGGCGCTTATCAGCCGCCGATAGGTTGCCCGCGGTGCAGCAAACCGCCAATACGGCAGCCAGCGGGGCGGTTATGAATCGAGATGAGCGCACTCGTTGCCTCCTGCCGGGGAGAAAGAAAGACAGCATTGCCTCAGGCTTGATCGCGGATCGATGGGGAGGATTCTCCGCAACTCGCCCTATGATTCTAGCCTGAGGCGGGCAGGATGTCTTGGCGGAAACGCGAATCTTCGACGGCGCCCGGATCCCAGGTGCGGCCCTGGCAGCGCTCTCTTCAAGGATTGGACGGAAGCCCTATAATAGGGCCCAGGTTCGGCTTGGCGATTGGCCGGCCGCCCTCGGAGAACCCATCGTGTCCACAGATCCAGTTGCGACCGGCGATCCTTTGTTGGATGGACTGCACCGCGTTCGGGCCAATATCGAGCGTGTGTTCCTGGGGAAGCCGGATGTGGTCATGCAAGCGCTGGTCGGGCTGATGAGTCGCGGTCACCTGCTGATCGAGGATGTGCCCGGCGTGGGCAAGACCGTGCTTGCCCGTGTGCTCGCTCGCAGCCTCGAGTTGACCTTCACGCGCATCCAGTTGACGCCGGATATGCTTCCTTCAGACATCGTGGGTGTGAGCATCTATGACACCAACACCAGCAGCTTCGAGTTTAAGCGGGGCCCGATTTTCGCGAACGTGGTGCTGGCCGACGAGATCAACCGGACCACGCCGCGCACCCAGTCGGCCCTGCTCGAAGCGATGAACGAGGCCCAGGTGAGCATGGACGGCCGCACCATGCGGCTGGACCAGCCGTTCTGGGTGATCGCGACACAAAACCCCTTCGAGTTCGAGGGGACGTACTTCCTGCCGGAGAACCAGCTCGATCGGTTCGCGTTACGCATCCGGATCGGGTATCCGACCCGGGCGGTCGAGGCCCGGATTGTGCGCGAGGAGCCGAGCAAGTCGGCCCTGGAAGCCACCGAGCCGGTCATGTCGCAGGCCGACGTGATCGCCATCCAGAACCGCGTGCCGGAAATCCGGGTCGACGACCGGTTGGTCGACTATGCGTTGGACTTGGTCGAGGCGACGCGGCACCATGAGCATCTGGAGGTCGGGGTCTCGCCGCGGGGTACCATCGCGTTCATCCGCTGCGCTCAGGCCGCCGCGATCCTGGAAGGTCGGGATTACGTGGTCCCCGATGATCTCAAGGCCCTCTTCGTGCCGGTCTGCGCCCACCGCGTGGTCAGCAAGAGTTACCTGCATGACGGGCACACCGTCAGCGCTGAACAGATTCTCGAAGAGGTTCTCCGTGGCGTCACGGTGCCGGAGTGAGCGGGCTTCGAGAGGTGGCGACGATGCATCACGTCGTGAGCCAACCGGTGAGTCGACGCAGGGCGGAGGAAGCAAAGCCCGCAGAGGGTGGTTCGTGCGCGCGGCGATCACCCTGGCGGGGGCTGCGTTTCACCTTCAGCGGCATACTGGCGATCCTGATTGTGCTGGTGGTCGGGCTGGCGGGCCTGCACAGCGAGACAAACCTGCTTTTTCTCCTTTTCGGTATTGGTACGGGGGCCATCCTGATCAACGTGGTGGCCCCGGTGCTGATGGTACGCCGCATCGAGGCGACCCGGACGCTGCCGCAGGCGGTGGTGGCCGGTCGGCCTTTTTCCGTCGTGTACACCATTCGCCATGCCGGGCGATGTGTCCGAGCCTGGTCCCTGATCGTGGGCGAGAGCGCCGTGCCGCGGCGACATACTCCGTTTCCCCTCTGCTGGGTGGATTCGTTGTCGCCAGGCGAGGAGCGGCGACTGGAGGTCGTCGCTCGATGTGCGTTTCGTGGGCGAATCCCGCTGGAGAGCGTGCGGGTGAGTTCGCGGTTTCCGTTCGGCCTGATCTCCGTCGAGGTGGACGTGAGCGCCCCGGCCGAACTGATCATCTATCCCGCTGTCGGACGTTTGCGGCGAGATCCCTGGAAGGGACGCGATGTGGCGGAGACTTCGGCCTTGCGCTCGGCCCAGCAGAGCTCCGCGAGCGATGAGTTTTACGGCGTCCGGGAGTACCGAGAGGGAGACAACCTCAAGTGGATTCATTGGCGACGATCGGCTCGCGTGGGGCAACTGGTGGTCCGCGAGCACGTGCCCCTGCGAGCCACGCAGGTCATCGTTCTACTGGATCCCTGGCTTGCGGGCGAGCTCGAGCCGGACACCGACGCACGGCGGAGGTCGGGGCGAAAAGAGGATGCGGAAAGTGACGCCCGGCCGCCGGACCTGCTGGTGGAGCGGCTTATTGCCGCCGCCGCCACGGCGGTGTGCGACGGCCTCGAACGGGGACATCGGGTGGGCCTCATCGCTTGCGGCCGATTGCCCGTCGTGATTCCTCCCGCCGGCGGACGTGCCCAGCGCCGCCGTCTCTTGCAGGAATTGGCCTTGCTTGAACCCGGTTTCGGAGAGGGGCTGGGCACGCTGTTGGCTCGCGTGCGCTGGACCAGCGGTTGGCATGCTCGCTGCCTGCTCTGTACACCTCGCATGACCGAGACTCACGGACGGGTGGCCCGGTTCCTCGGCAAGCGGGCCGAGGCTGTACGAGTCGCCACGCCGGGGTCTGAATGGCTGGAGACGGTTTTTGTGCCGGACTCCTTCCGCCCGGTGGAAGGAGGGGCGAAATGACCTGCAGGCCTCGACTCTTCCTCTCCGAGGTCGTCCTGCTCGTGGCCGTGGCCACCCCGTTGGCTTTGGCTGAAGGGGTCTGGTATCTGTGGTGCTTGGCGGCAGGGGCCGGGCTGGTCGGCTGGTGGACCGTGGTCCGACGGCGAGCCCCTCTCCTGAATCGCACCGCGGGGGCCGTCTTCATCATCGCGTCGTTCGGGCTGTTGCTGCTTGAGTATCTGTGGCTGGACGTTATCCCGATCATCGCCCTCGCCCACTTTATGATACTGGTGTGCGTGTGCAAGTTGCTTCAGCAACAGAACTACCGCGACCAGGCACAGGTCTTTGTGCTCTGTCTTCTGCTGCTGATCGTCGCGGCCATCGTCAGCGGCGACATCATCTTCCCCCTGGTGCTGCTGGTGTATCTGACCGTCGGGTTCCACGCATTTCTTCAGTTCCACGCGGTCATGGAGCAGTATCGGGTACGCCGGCACAACCAGACCGTCGCCGCTTTCTGGCGAGGACCACAGAACGGGGGGGACGGCCTGCCGCGGGCCGGCGCCATCACCATGACGGCGCTGGCCAGTCTCGCCAGCGTGATCGTCGGAGTCGGTATCTTCGTGCTCTTCCCTCGGGTGGGCGGTGGCATGTTCGGTCGGCTCGATACCCGGGCCGGCGGGTACGCGCTGACCGGCTTCGGTCCCAGCTTCAACTTCGAGGCTGTCGGGCCCATCCAGCAGTCTGAACGCAAGGTGATGACCGTGGTGGTGACATGGGAAGGGGGACCGCCGCCCGCGGACGCCGATTCCGAGCCCTACTTCCGAGGGGCGGTCTTCCTTCGATATTTCCGCGAGCTGGGCAGCCGGGAGCCGTGGGAGTGGCGTTCGGCACCAGGTCAGACACGCACCATCATTGACCTGCCGTTGACCTCGACCTTCATCTCGGACAAGGTGATTCTTGTCTTGCAGGATGAACGTCTGAGCCTTGAAGGTACCGTGATGCAGCAACGCTATCTGCTCCAGCCCACGGACCATGCCTATCTGTTCAACTGCTACCCACCCCTCGAGATTCGCCTGCCCAACTTCGACGAGATCCGCAAGAACCTTGACGACCAGACGTTGCGTGTGCAGAGGAAATCCGGGTCCGGGATGCGCTATGAGGTGGTCTCCGCGGTCCGCGGTCCGGACGGCAGGCTTCCCGTGGCTGTGCAGAGGGCGCTGGAGGCCGAGCGCGAGCTGGAGCCCATGCCACCCGTTCTGCTGCCTGATCCGGCGCTTCCACGCGAGGCCGAGCTTCGGGCACTGGTCGCACGCCTCGATAATGAGGCGGGCACGGCGGGCGATCTGACAGAGTCAGCCGATTACGAGAAGTTCGCTCGGACGGTGGTCGAGTTCCTGCAGGGGCCTACGTTCACGTACCGTTTGGAGGGCAACATCCCCGGCGGACGCGAGCCGATCGGATACTTCCTCCTGACCAGCAGGCAGGGATACTGCCAGCATTTCGCGGCCGCGATGGCCCTGCTTTGCCAGTACCGGGGGATTCCGGCCCGGATCGTAACCGGGTACCGAGGCGGGGAGTATAACCCGATCGGCAACTACTACGTCGTGCGAGAAAAGCACGCCCATTCCTGGGTCGAAGTCTACATCCCCGGCCGGGATTGGGTGACCTACGACCCCACGCCGCACGGACAGAACGCAGCGGTGCTTCGGCACGGATGGATGATGGATCTTCATCGCTACCTGGATTACGTCCAGTTCCAGTGGGCTAACTTGGTGGTGGCGTACGACTCGGGCGTGCGAGAGCAGTTGGGCACCCGTTTCGAGCAGTGGTTGCGTAGACCGGGCGGCAGTGAGCAGACTCTGGCCGGCTCAGTGGCGGGCTTCCTTCGTGAGCTCATATGGTGGCGTGCCGAACTGAAGCTGTCCCACCGTCTCCTGTATTGGGTTTTCGCCATCATGGTGGCGTTGATGGTCGTGCTCAGCGGTTATGTGATCATCTCGGTCCTGTACATCCTCGCGGCGCGTTTCCGCCAGGAATGGCGGGTCTGGTCAGGCGGCCGCCGCCGTGGCGAAGAGGAGTTCTACGAGCGGTTCCGTCGGCGGATGGGCCATCTGGGCCTACATCGCAGACCTCAGCAAACCCCCGCGGAGTTTGCCGCCGAGTTGGCGATCCGCTATCCGGTCTTGGGCAATGCCCCCGAGTTGGTCGCGGCCTACTACGAAGTGAGCTTCGGCCGGCGTCACCTCTCCGCCGATCAACGGTCGCGGATCGAGGGCTTCTTGAAGAACCTTGCGGGTGTCGATCCGTACCGTCTCAAGACCGCGGAGGCGGCCGGGCTTCCCGGGCAGGTCTCCACGCCCTGAAAAGGGGGCACTCCTGGGGTTGTCGGTCCCTTTTTCCGCAAAACAAGGCTAGGTATTTACCCGTAGTGGTGCAGATTTATTCGGCGCGTCTCAGGCCGGGATACGCATCACGTCAGGCGCGCATCACCATTAAAATCAAGAGGTTGGGGCTGCTTCGGGGTATGTGACTCGCCGGGGTGACATGGCGGGCAGGCTCATTTCCGCCATCGTTGATGGGTTGCGTCCGGCTGGGCCAGCAGGCATAGTGGAGGTAGTAGCGACAAGACCCCGTATGGCCCATGGATTGTCGAGGTGGGCCGTATGTTGCTAGTCCCCAACTGATCGGCCAAGGGCAGCGCTCTCCATGCCTGGCCGATCTTTTTTGCGCATCGCCAGCCGCGCGA
>JAAYDF010000152.1 GCA_012729395.1 Phycisphaerae bacterium | reverse complement strand
TGGCGGCGAGCCTTTGCGTTCCAGCCCGGGCGGCCGAATTCGCAGGCGGGACAGGCGAACCTGACGACCCTTACCAGATCGCGACCGCCGGTCAATTGCTCAGCCTGGGCACCGACCCGAACCTGCGAACCAAGCACTTCATCCTCGTGGCCGACATCGACCTGGACCCCGACCTGCCCGGCGGACGAGTCTTTCAAGGGGCTCCGTTACAGATGATAAGCAGCGTTCGGCGACGCGGTTCGGGGCCAGTCTCCTTCGAAGGCTGTCTCAATGGGAGAGGGCATGTCATCCGCAACTGCGTCATCTACGAAACGAGACAGTTCGCGTACACGGGCCTCTTTGAGTCGGTCGGCCAGTCAGGACAGATTCACAATCTGCATATCGAGGGGTTCGTGGTTGTTCTGGCCCAAAGTGTCGGCTACGCTGCGGCGCTTGCCGGCGAGAACAGAGGACTGGTCTCCGACTGCTCGGCAACAGGCACGATCATGACCGGCTTTGGCGAGGGCGGGGGCTTGATTGCGCACAACGATGGGATCGTAATCCGCTGTTACGCGAGGTGTCACGTGTTTGGCCTGCATGTGGGCGGATTGCTTGGCAGCAGCGATACGGAGGGCTGGGTCGTATCGTGCTCCGCCGAGGGGCAGGTCTGTGCGTATGACGGTATCCACTACGACGGCTTCTACTACTACACTGACGGGATGGGCGGCGGACTGGTAGCTGTAAACGCCGGACGCATACAGCACTGCTCTTCTGGAGGGGCCGCCGGCGGGTACCAGGCCGGAGGGCTGGTAGCCTCGAATGCTGGACAGATACAATACTGTTCCTCGGATGGTGTCGTCTCAGGCAACTCCGCAGGAGGCCTGGTGGCGACCAACGATGGCATTGTGCGCGAAAGCTATTCTCTTGCTTCCGTATCGGGCGACTATTGCGGGGGGCTTGTTGGGCGAAACAACTCGGACCTGGTCAACTGCCATGCAAAGGGAGCGACCGGTGGCGATGGTCTGGTTCGTTTCAATAGTGGAATCATCTCCTCAAGCTACAGTCTGAGTGCCTCGCAGAGACGCACAATGTCGCGACGCTCTCTTGATGAATACACCCGTTCCGACTGTTACGACCTGGACCACCAAGTCCGCGAGTATGCAGATGCTGGTTACGTGCCCAGCGGCAGGCAGGGCATTCGTTACCTCTACTACCTGGATCCCAATAAGGCCGACAGCCAGGTGCCGGTCTCGCTTGACGGACACGGCATTCCGCTATCGGCCTCGGAGATGGAGCGGCAGAGCAGTTTCATCGGCTTCGACTTCTTCGGCGATCCCAACGACGGCGCAGGCGACCACTGGTGCATGCCCGAGAGCGGATGCCCTGTCCTGACATGGCAAACGGAGATCACGGGTCTGACGGGTGTTCCCGACATCTCGGGCCTGAATCTCGAGCAGGCCCGCCTGCTGCTGGAGGCTTCAGGATTCACTCCCGACGCGGTCGCTTACGATTACAGCCGATCGATTCCCGCCTGTAGCGATGATCCGTGTCTGGTGGCAACGTGTGAGGACCGGGCCTGGCAGGTCATCGGTGCCCGGTCTGCCGGGTACTTGCCGTCGGGCAGTCCCGTGGCGATCGTCGTCAGCCTGGGACGTTATGACTTCGCGACCAATCGTGGGGATGGCAGCCAGTCGAACCCCTACGAAATTGAGACCGCCGGACAACTCGACAGCCTTTACGGGCGGAAAGACCTTACGGCAAACCACTTCGTTCTGCTCGACGACATCGATCTGGCCGGACATACGTATTCCGGCGCTCTGATCGAGCGGTTCTCGGGCACGTTCGACGGCGCCGGGCACGCCATCCGAGGCCTTCACGTTGACTATGGCAGCGACTGCGGCCTGTTCGGCGTCATCGAATCCGGTGGCCTCGTTTCTGATTTGGTTCTGGGGCAAGTACGTCTATATATCGGCTCTGTGTACAGTGAGGTCGGCATGTTGGCTGGAGAGAACCACGGGCAGATCGTCCGCTGCACAGTTGCCGGTCAGGTCCTGGGCGGTTCTACTGGGGTTGGAGGGCTGGTCGGACGAAACAGCGGGCGCATCGCCGAGTGTCGCGTCAGGGGCACGATCCGGACGGAGGGCTGGAGCAACAGGGTGGGCGGGCTGGTGGGATCGAATACCGGATCGATCTCCGCCAGTTGCACCGGCATCACGATATCCGCGGGAGACTACGTGGGAGGACTGGCAGGAGTCAGCAGCGGAAGCGACGCTCGAATTGAAGCGTGCTATGCGCAAGGTGATGTTCAAGGGAGAAACGGTGTCGGCGGCCTGCTTGGCGTCCTTGGCGTTCGGCGTGTCATCGCGAGTGCTCGATCTTCTGGGCGGCTGAATGCCTCGACCTACGCTGACGGGATGTCCATTGTCAGAGACTGCTACAGCGTCTGCTCGGTGACTGGGCAGAGCAACACGGCTGGGTGTATCGGAAGCGCCAATCCCGAGGGGGTGGAGAACTGCTTCTTCCTCGACCCGGCCGATGGCGGCGGGCCGGACAATGGGTTTGGTGTCGCGCTGACCGACGCCGCGATGCGGCGGCAGGCCAGCTTTGTCGGCTGGGACTTCGACGACGTCTGGACGATCTGCGAAGGGGTCGATTACCCTCGCCTGCGGTGGGAGGGGACTGCCTGCGAGCAGTGAGTGCGGGCCGACGGACATCGGCTGCGAGACCCTCGCTGGGAATCCACGTCTCGGAGACGGCGACGTCAGGGTCCGGTCGGTTGCCACTGCGAGAGCTGGGGCACGTTTTGGAACCGGCCCGCCTCGTTCAAGGTCGAATACACTTGCCTGGCCCAGCCGTAGGAATCGGGCATCGAACCGATAACGACCACGTTGGTCGGGAACAGCAGGCCGGCCACCTGGGGCAGGTCGGTGATGCGGAGGCAGTTAAGCATCTCGACGGCCTCGCCGCGGCCGTCGGTGCGGCTCGGCGCGTTCTGCGTCGCCGGCGGGTCTTTCAGG
>JAAYDF010000151.1 GCA_012729395.1 Phycisphaerae bacterium | reverse complement strand
TGCCCTTGGCGTCGGTGCGCGAGGCCACCGCGCCGTCCGCGTAGTACGTGAACGCGAACGACGGCGCCGCGATCGGCTGGCCCGTGGCCGGGTCGGGGTAGTGCACCTCCGCGATCCAGCCGTTGTGTGCGCTGATGGCCGCCCCGCCCTGGTCGACCACCTCGGCCCCGTAGACGAACTCGGTCACCTGCAGCGTGCCGTCGGCCGCGGACCACTGGATATCGCTGAACTTCTCGACGCCCCCGGCGTGCTCGGGCTGCACCGCCGCGATCTTCAGCAGCCGTTCTCCCCGGCATCGCTGTTCGGGTGTGGCGTCGGCACACTCGTAGAAGTACGCCGTCCGCCGCCGTTGCTCGCCCGGCTGGCTCTCGTCCGCCGTGGCGTTCTCGATGACCAGGATCTGCCGCTCGAGCCCGTCGTACTCATAGTGCGTTTCGGTCCCGTCCGGGTGGACGACCACTGTTTGCCGTCCCGCCCCGTCATAGCTGTAGCTGGTGATGTGTTCGCCGCCGGCGAATAAGAACCACAGGGACAAGATGGGCAAGACTGTGAAACGCAACGCAGGGACACTCCGCCTACTGTGATCTCAAGGTTCTGTGCCATCAGGATAAAAGTCCCTACTGTGTTCCTCTGCCGGGACAAAGGATACATTGGTAATACCGGCTTTTTCGCAGATGGCCTTGAAGCGTTCGGTGACAAGATAGGATGCCGGCAACCCTCTAGCTTCAAACACATCCTCACCTGACCAGGTGCCTTCTTCAAGGACAAGCCGCTTCCATCGAATTAAATGATCGCCTTGTCGGCAATCCGAGCACGCAACTGCTCTCTTCCATTGTAGTCCCGAAGCTTCCTGGTTTACCGCAGCCGCCGTACACCGGACATTGACATGGTAGTAACTGGGGACCACTTGCTGGTAGTGGGCTCTTCGTCGGTATCTTACTCGGACAATGTGAACTGGCTCGAAATCAGTAAAGCCTCGTAAACAATGTTCGCGTACAAGGTTTGTGAACCGCGCCGACACCAGCAAATCGCATCCCGGGCCAAACGCGATATCGCCGAATTCTTTGCCGAGAACCTCGATCTCCGCGCTATATGGTGGTAGCCAGGGTAACAATCCAACGAAGCGTCCACAAGAAGGACAGCGCGGAGCTTCACCCAGATGGACCGGTTCCCAGTCATAATAGTCCGTTGTATACGGACCTACGCCGCGAGGCTGTTCCAGCACGAAGAACCGCATACAGTCGGGACGCTCCATGAATCACAAGCCGTCTGGAAAACGCTGACGCATTTCTGGGCGTTTGTAGATGGCACGAAGGAATCGTTCAAATGTAGCTTCCGTAGCATCTCTGTGCGTTTTGACCCACTCTGCTACCTCATCATCAATTCCCCTATGCCAGCCTTGATAACCGCGATGCGCTTCCTCATCTACAGCTCTCGTAACAAAACGCGAATCGCGATACTCGTACTTCCCCTTAAGCGTGGGATGCTTCTCAAGGGCTTTATGCACTTTTTTTGAGATCGCGTGATGAAGCTGGCCAGTTGCCTTGTCGTACGCTGCCGAAGTCGCCCGGCGATGCCCGCGGAAACGGGACACGGCTTTGCTCAGCCCACCAGCCCCCGTTGCCGCGTTCAGTCCCAGTGAGATACTATTCTGCCAGGTCAGCCCATTCTCATATATATCAAGCATGGCATTATACATGCCGTAGCCGCTGGACAGCAAGGCAAAAGTGGGACATGTCGATACGAGAAGCACCTGTAGGGCTGCCACGCCTATCCGTTGGGCCATGTAGCCGTGGAACATCACGCGCTCGGCCGCTTCGGCCCTCTCCGCCTGCGATTGTGCAAGGATGTCATCAACCTCGTCGAACCAATCGAAAAGCCCCAGCGCATCGCTGCCAGTGATGGGGTTGCTCCCGGCATAGCCGTACAGGTTCATCCCGCTGCCGAAATGCGAGACGGCGTCGAATGCCCCGGCAAACGCAGACAGGACTTCGCCGTTGCGGGCCAGGGTGTCGAGGACGAGCATGGCCGACTCGTTCGGATCCCGCTGCAGGAATCGGCCGAGGTGGGGGGCGTACCAGCGGTTGCGGTTGTAGTACAGGCCGGTGGCGGTGGGGGTGGCTGCGGGGTCGGGGGTGTTGAAGGTGGCGGAGCCGTCGAGGCTGTGCCAGAAGAGGCCCTGGTGG
>JAAYDF010000150.1 GCA_012729395.1 Phycisphaerae bacterium | reverse complement strand
CGACCATTCTGCGGTGTCTGGCCGGTCTCGAGCGGCCGGAACGCGGGTGGATCCGCTTCGGCGAGGAGGTATGGTTCGACGCTGAGAGGCGAGTGCACCTGCCTCCCCAGAGGCGGGGCATCGGGTTTCTGTTTCAGGATTATGCGCTCTTTCCGCACCTGACGGTGGACGACAACATCGCCTACGGCGTTACGGATGTCTCCAGGCGGATGCGCAGGCGGCAGGCGGCCGAGATCATGGAGCGATTTCAGCTTGAAGGACTCGGCCGACGGTATCCCCGACAACTGTCGGGCGGACAGCAGCAGCGTGTGGCTCTGGCCCGTGTGGTGATTCGCAGACCGCGGTTGCTTCTGCTCGATGAACCGCTTTCCTCGCTTGACGGGCCGACCCGGAGCGAGGTGCGGCGAGAGCTGCGGCAGGTTCTGCGGGCCATCGGGGTACCGACGGTCCTGGTTACGCACGATCGAATTGAGGCCATCACGCTGGCTGATCATGTGGTCGTTCTGAGCGAAGGCTCTGTACGGCAGAGCGGGAGCGTCGAGGATGTATTCAGCCGGCCCGAGGATCTGAGCGTGGCTCGCATCGTCGGCATTGAGACCGTGGTTCATGGAACAGTCACGGGTGTGGACAACGGGTTGACCACCGTGTCCGTCGGCGAGACTCTGGTCGTGGTCCTGGGGGCGGGTTTGATCGGCGATCGAGTGTCCCTCTGCATCCGGGGCGAGGATGTGATTCTGCAGGAGGCCTCGAAGCGAACCAGCGGGATCCGGAACCAGTTTCCTGGTCAGGTTCTCGATGTGGTGCACGAGGGGACCATGATGCGTGTCGGGGTCGATTGCGGATTTCGTTTGACAGCGGTCATCACCAAGCAGACCAGGGAGGAGCTTCAGCTTCAGGAGGGAAGCCCTGTGACGGCCTTGGTCAAAGCCGCTGCCATACACGTGATTCCGAGAGACTGATTCGCAGCTTGCCCGTGTGTGCCCTTTCAGGCCATTGATGCCATCTGGGCAACCGGGCAAGACGTCGCCAATCAGCTCGTGCTTTCTATGTTCGGCGAACGGGCCGGCCTTCGATGTAGCCGCGGTAGCCTTCCGGTCGGAGTTGGAAGCGCGGGCCGTCGTCGTCGGCCCATGCATAACCGTACGTCTCCGGCTTGTAGGTGCTCATCACGTCCCATAGCGACGAGATGGCCTGCTCGAAGTCCTTGTCTTCGAACGGCGGCCCCTGAAACACCATCATCTTGCAGGCCGGCAGCGAGATCGTCTCGAAGCCGTCGGGCACCTGGCCGTCGTAGTCGGCTGCGACCTCGACGCCTTGCACATACCGCGAGGTCTGCGGGGCTCGCAGGCACTCGGGAAGCCACAAACCCATCGGCTCTTGCAGGGCGTTCTCGATCGCCGCAAGCTGGTCCCAGATGTCACAGCCCAGTTCCTCGCAGTACTCGAAGTAATGCGTGGCCTTCTTGCCGCGCTTGATGATCATCTTGCGAGCGGGCCGGTCGAGGATCTGTACGAAGACGGTGTCGGGTTTCTTGGTCTCGGTCATGGCGATCTCACCTCGTTGCCTCCGTGTGTACCACTGTCGAAGCTGGGGAGGCATGAACAGCTCGACGGGCGATGCGGTCTTTCGGAAGCGGGTGGGCGGCATGCCGAACTGCCGGGCGAAGGCCCTGGTGAAACCCTCGTGCGAGTCGAAAACAAAGTCGAACGCCACGTCGATGACCTTGCGTGAGGTTCCGCGAAGCTGCTCAGCCGCGGCGGAGAGGCGGCGCAAGCGGATGTACTCAAAGGGCGTCTTGCCGGTGATCTCCTTGAACAGCCGGGCGGCATGCCACTGCGAGTAATGTGCGGCCCGGGCCAAGGCGTTCATCGCGATCTTCTCGCAGATGTGCGCCTCGATATACGCCTGCATCCGCTCGGCGGCCTTGATCTTCTCCCTGTGCGTCAGCATCGATCCTCCACTTCACGGCCTGCGATTGTAGCCGCGGGTTGCCGCGACTTCTTGACCGCCGTTGCGAATCTGCACACGACGCGGGCGGCAGATTGCCGCACCGGGCGAGCGTCTTCGCGGGGCAGGAGCGGCAGCCGCAAGCCTGCCGGGGCAGCGTCTCGATGACCTCGAAGAGAATCTGCCAGAAGCGCGGCGGGAGATCGTTTACGTCATGTCCTTCCCGCCGGCGACAGGTCGCAGTCCGAGGAACACCTCCTGGCCGGCGCTGCTGCACGAGCTGTGCTCGAAAGGGACCGCGAGCGGTAGAAATCCGGCCTCGGCGATCAGTTCCAGCCAGAGCGCGCGCGGGAACAGCCCCATGACGTGGCGGTCATGGAAGACCTCGACCGTTCCGTCGGGGTTGCGCAGGAGGTATGCCATATCGGTCAGATAGGTGGTGTCTGCCGAGTCGGGAATCCATCGCCATTCCAGATAGCGCAGGGCACGGCCTCCAGCCTCGCTGCCGCCGGTTTCGGTTCCCGGCTCGAAAGTCTCCGAGACGAAATCCGGCTGGAACATCGCGACCCCGCCGGGGGCGGTGTGCGCGAAGGCCGTGACAATGGCACCGGCAAGATCGGTTCGCGAGGTCATGTAGCTGACCGCGTCATGAATGAGCACGCAGTCGAAGACGCGCCCGAGCCGGATCGAGCGCATGTCGCCCTGGATGTGCTCGCATTCCGGATTCAGTCGGCGGCTCATCGCCAGCATGTCGGGCGCGATGTCCACCAGCGTACAAGCCAATGCTGTCTTGAGATGGGCGGCATTGTGGCCGCCGCCAGAGCCGAGATCGAGCAGGGTCCGGGCCGGCCGCTGACAGTGGGCATCGAACAGACGCCGGTAGAAGGCGGCCTCCTCGGCGTAGTCGCCTACCGGCGTCAGCAGGGGATACCAGTCCGCCAAGTCGCGGTAGAGCAGGGGAGGCTGGCTGGGAGTCATTTCTTGTTCTGTGGCCATGTGCGGTTCGCCGGTTCCTCAGTCGTCCGGTCCGAGTGGGCAACGGTGTCTTGGTTGCCCCAATCATCCTCGAATGGATCAGCCAAAATCAAGGCGCACGGCCCGATCACGGGTGCCAGGACACAAAGCATGCAGGCGGGTCAAGCGGTCGCAGGCCCGGTTCTCGCTGTTTATCCTGGCAACATTTCGCGATTGCCGTGATGGTTTCTCCTGTGTCGAGGCGTCGGGCAAGCCAACCGCCGGTTCAACGACCTCGCCCCGTATGATGAACGGGCTCCATTGCAGTCCACACCGCATGGGTCACTGAGGCTCGCACCTCAGAAGAGCCAGGAGTCATTGTGAGCGTGTTCGTCGACAGGCCCATCGGGAATCCCTGCGATTTGGCAGGTGCCCGTGGCGAGCGAGGGGTTCTTACATCGGCAGACCCTGATGTTGATGCCGAAGCGCTCGGCCAGTTCAGCGATGCGACCGAATCGTACTCTGCGTTCATCGATCTCGATGCAGCTACCACCGCTACAACCGTTGTCGAAGTCCTGGTGCGGCCAAGCCCGCGGATTCACCGATTGGCCGGCTCCCAACTCGGTGAGCTGGGCGGAGAACCTGTGCCTGAAAGCAGGTCGGAGAAACACATAGCTGGCGGCGGCCTCTGTGATTCCTGCATCGTGCAACGCAGCGAAGAGTGGCTCCAGGTTAGGCCGCGCATCCGTGATGTCCGGGATCAGCGGGTCGAGCCGGGCCGTGGTGCGAACGCCAACCTGATGCAGTGTCCTCATCATTTCAAGGCGCATCTCTGGCGGTGCGGCACGAGGCTCGAACATCCGCAAGAGACGGGTATCGAGGGACGTGATGCCGACCTGTGCCTGAACCCGTTGGGCGTGTTGCCGAAACAAATCGATGAACCGTTGATCGACGAACCCCTTGGTCAGGAAGGACACTTCGATGCCTGCTTCGAGAAGAACACGTATCGTCGCGTAGGTGACTTCCCGGACCGCGGGGAGGTACTGGAACGCGTCACTCGATGGGCTGAAGTAGATGCGCCGGGGCTTGTTTCGCTTCCGGCGCAGCTCCTCTTGCACGACTTCGGCGGTATTCTCGAACAGAATTACCTGATCGGAACCCGGATAACCACGATACCCCTGGATATAGCAGTAGGTACATCCGAGCGAACAGCCCTGGGTCATGTTGATCGTCGGAAGTCCCCTCAGGCATGGGATCGACGATGGCGTGAGAACCGGGGGTTTCCGCTTTAGCCTGACGATCTCTACCATAGCCGATTCCCTTTGAGCTGATCTGCAATAGTTGGCCGCGTTATGGCGTAGTGAAACGCCTCGGTCGAAACGCCATCCTGGGCAAAATGAATGGCCGCCGAGTTCTGGAGTCCGAATTGCCGCTTGTGGCACAGTAGGTTCACAGGGTCGAGATCCAGGTCAACGATGACGATCGCGTCGCTTGCCCCGAGTAGTTGTTCGATAACGCTCTGGCCTTGTTTCGTTACGAGCGATGCTGGATTGAACCTGCGGATGGGCAGTACCCAACCCGGGGTAGATAGCAGCGTCGGATCGTCAAGCCAAGCGCTTCTCATGCATGCGAAGTAATCATTCAGTGAGAACTGGTACATCGCTGTTCCGCCAAACAGGTGCGTCCTAGCGGTTCGAACCTCCAAATCCATAATGCCCAGCGGTATCTGGCGCGGTGCCAGACATCGATGAGGCAGACAGTTCGATGTAGGCTTATCGAGAAGGCCTTCGGGACTAACCAACTCGAGCGAAAAACAGCTCACATTGTCACACAGCCGTGACACGAGGGCAAAGTCAAACGGGCCACGTGCTTCTGTCCAGCGGGCATCGTCAAGCAACTCCCGGTAGTCCATGGTGTTCCAATCAATTGAGGCAAGGCCGGAGCATCGTCCGGAGAGTCCGTAAGATCGTCCAAACATCGGGCCGGACGAGTCTACGCAGGTTAGCTTGCCTTCGACGCTTCGGAACGCTCCATGCGAGTGCTGGAGTTCCCTCCACCCCATCGCGAGAAGGTGGCCAGTGCCCGCCCCGAGGTCCAGTAAATGCCAGCACGCCGGCTTGTCGCTGCCCCGATGAGAATCCTTGATTGCGAGACAGAGTGGCTGCAACACGCGTCGAGCTAAGAGGTTGGCCCTTCTGTCCGCGTACGGATCTGGACGGTTTGTAGTCGTTTGTGCGAAGCGATCGATGACTGTAAAGCTCGTGAGGCGTCGAGTGAGGGACACGCTCGGGAACAGGAGCACTGCGGCCCCGTTAAGCGTGTACTGTCGATAGTGGTAGAAGGGAGCATCCTGGTTTGCCGGCATGATCAAAGGCACATGCCGGGGGGTGGGATGCGGAACATTATCAGGTAAACGTCCAAGCACGAATATCGGGTTCCGATTAGCCACGACTCCTGCCGCAACACCGTCCGGAGCGTTTGCCACTTCGACGGTGAAGGCCTCAAAGCCCAGGATCCGTCGAATCGCCGGCATCGCCTCCGCAAAGAGACCTTCTTCTACAGCTATGCGCCTCGCGTGGTGAAGCAAGCCAAAGTACCGCCAACAGTACCGTGCCCGGTTGGTACGCGAACGCGGTTGCCGAAGCAGGCGCCTCCAGGCATCCTTCAGCCGGTTCAGACGCTGTACCAGCCGAGCGTCCCTGCCGAAGAACGAGTCGCATGGCCTCCAGTACTCCCGCCAAGCCAATGCTTCAACGGTGGGCTCGGACCCATCCAACCGTAGCCGAACGATGACCTTCTCTGCGCCCAAACTGTGATTGAGCGATCTGATGAATCTCTTGCGTAGTTCATTCGACAGCACGAACATGACTAAACTCCTAACATAAACCGAACAAATCAGCAAACACACCCCGCCCTTAAAATCCTGCCCCGTCCAGTGACTGAATCACGGTTCCCGCTCCACTGTCGAGCAGCCGAGCGGAACGCTTACGCCCGGGACTTCGGCTTGGTAAACCGGGCACCGTGGAGCAAGGTAAAGTGTTCGCACTGTGCATGAGGGTTTTAGGCGGATGTGTTCCCCCGGCCATTCCTGAAGATCGCGTCGGCAGTACTTATTGCCTCGGCGGCCGGGCTTCGACGCCCCCTTCTTCCCGGGAGAATCAAGGAGGCGAGTGCTCGCAACTTGTCAATCGCCCGGCCCAGCGGTACGATCCAGGCGTTCAGCTTCGCACGCTGATTGTTAAGTCGATGGCGGACGAGATCCGGTTGGGGAAAGGTTTTTCAAGCCCAGATGTGGTCATAACTTACGGTTCGTCCACGCGTCCGGTGAGTACGGGTCTGGGTGTCATGCGATGGCAACAAAGGGATCAGTTGGGACGTTCTGACGCCGATATCGGCCCAGTTGGCTCGCGGATGTGTGGATTGTAATTGATTGATTTGTAAAGAGTTGCGGGCGTAGCTCAATTGGTAGAGCATCAGCCTTCCAAGCTGAATGTTGCGAGTTCGAGCCTCGTCGCCCGCTT
>JAAYDF010000149.1 GCA_012729395.1 Phycisphaerae bacterium | reverse complement strand
GACGGCTTCTACGCCGAGGTGACGCTGAGCTATGACGCGGCGATTGCCGAAGAGAAGTACGGCCGGCCGTTTGCGATTGAGAGTCTGCGGGCGATCCAACTCTCCAAGTCGGATGTGGTTGCGACACTGCGGAAGGGCCGCGGCCATTTCACTACGGCCGAGTGGAAAGACTTCCTTCTGCGATCGGTGGGGCTGGAGCCGGCGGCGATGTCAGAGCGGGCGAAGATGGTGGTGCTGCTGCGGATGGTCCCGTTTGTCGAGCGGAACTACAACCTGGTCGAACTCGGCCCGCGCGGCACAGGCAAGAGCCACCTATACCAGCAGATATCGCCTTACTCGCACCTGATTTCGGGCGGCAAGGCAACGGTCGCGAAGATGTTCGTGAACATGTCCAGCGGGCAGCGTGGCCTGGTATGCATGTACGACGTGGTTTGCTTCGATGAGGTGGCCGGGGTTTCCTTCGATCAGAAGGACGGCGTGAACATCCTCAAGGGCTACATGGCCGCCGGCGAGTTCTCGCGTGGCAAGGAGAGCATCCGCGCGTCGGGCGGCATCGTGATGGTGGGCAATTTCGACGTGGATGTGGAGCAGCAGCAGCGGATCGGCCATCTGTTCAGCCCGTTGCCGCCAGAGATGCGCAACGATACTGCGTTCATGGATCGCATCCACGCCTACGCCCCCGGCTGGGATTTTCCGAAGCTCAAGGCCAGCGAACATCTGACCGGCCACTTCGGGCTGGTTTCCGATTATCTGTCGGAATGCTGGACGAAACTGCGCGAAGGCACCCGGATCTCGATGCTGCAGGGCCGAGCCCATTGGGGGGGAGCGCTGAGCGGTCGGGATATCGAAGCGGTGAGCAAGACGGTCAGCGGCCTGCTCAAGCTGCTGTTTCCGGACCCGGAAACACCGGTCCCGGACGAGGAGCTTGAAGAGATCATCCGAATGGCCCTGGAAGCCAGACGTCGCGTCAAGGAGCAGCAGAAGCGGTGCCTCAAGCCGGAGTTCCGCAACACGCACTTCAGCTACTTCATGGGCGTGGACGGCGTGGAGCAGTTCGTCTCGACGCCGGAGCTGCACAGCGACGAAGCCATTGAAGCCGATCCGTTGCCGCCCGGGCAGGTGTGGGCCATCAGCCCCGGTGCCCAAGATGCCGCTCCCTCTCTCTACCGGATCGAGGCCACGAGCGGGCCGGGCAGTGGTGTCAAGATTCTCAACGCGCCCGTGCCGCCGGCGTTTCGAGAGAGTGTTCGTTGTGCCGAGCAGAACCTCTACTCGCGAGCCAGGGAGTTGGTCGGCGACCGTGACCCCAGGAGCCATGAGTTCACCGTTCAACTTCGGGCGATGGATGCGGATCGCTCTGGCCACGGCTTGGGCTTGTCGGTGCTGGTGGCCTTGTGCGGAAGCCTCATGGAGCGGAGCACAAAGGGCGGCTTGATTGTGGTTGGCTCGCTCAACCTGGGCGGCTCGGTGGAGACGATCCCTAAACCGGTGGCGGTCGCCGAGCTAGCCGTCGAAAAAGGCGCGGCCCAGCTCCTCATGCCGATCTCGGCGCGAAAGCAACTGTTGGACCTGCCGGACGAAATGGCCACCAGGGTAAATGTCGTTTTCTACGCCGACCCGGCGGATGCATTCATGAAGGCGCTCCTTGAATAGAGCCGTGTGCCGCGCGGACAAGGCAGGGCAATGGATAGCGGTACACGCTGCAACGGAGGAATCCCACCATGTCGACCGCAGGCCGGCTGCAACACCTGGAGCGCGAGCTGGCCGACCACGCGGACCGACTTGGCCGACACAAGGGCCGGGTGATCCGCTCGCGCCGCCGAAACCGGCAGGATCGCGGTCAAGGTCATCAACCACTACGGCGATGAGGTGCTGAAGGTGTTCACTCTCTGAGCATGGAACCTCGCATGGTGGTGGCCGTGACGGCCGCGGCGGGACGAGCTCGGGCACGGGAGGCGTTGGTGTGCTGATCCAGGATCTGCGACGGGCGGCGCGACCGGCGCGATACCGTCGTCAGCCCATTCTGCCCTACGTCAACTGCGACCTCCGCGCGCTGCTGGCGGAGGTGCATGAGCAGCGAACTCCCGAGGTTTGCCGGCGGCCGGGCATCTTCTTCGTAGAGCAGGGATGGCTGGCGTGCATCGTGGAAAGCCAGGAAACGAATCCGGCCATCTACCTTCATGGGATCCTCGACAATCTGGAGGTGCCGCAGGCGGTGTTCCGGTTCATTCTGACCCACGAGCTGATTCACCTGCTGGTGCCGTCGGCAGAAGTGAACGGCAAGATGACATCCCATCCACCGCGATTCAGGGAGCGGGAGCAGCGGCTTTGCCCGGAGTTACCGACGGTATGGGAGTGGATATGGCAGCATTTATGGCGCACGCTGGTCATCGACAGAAAGGCTGAGGGGCTGCGCGTCCGCCGGGACTGGGCTCGCGTTCTGGGGCGCCCGCGGACGGTACGGGTAGAGTTCCCGCCGCCGGTCGATTTCTTCTGATGCTTTGATGGCTGGCCTAGATTTCACTTCCTGGACAAGCAGGAGGCGATCTGGGCCGCACCTTGACGGCGGGCGCGGTATAATCACGAGTGGGTAGTCGGCTGATCCCCGACGAACGGCGCAGGCGGGTGGCTGGAATCATCGTCCCGAGCCGCCCACCTGCCCCGGCCCGGATCAGAGACGGTGAACCGAACCATGCCCGAAAAGCCCCAAGCCCACGATTCCGGTGAACCTGGCGCGCAATGCCACGACGTCGTTTCCCCTGCCATTGAGTCGAAGAGCTACCACCCGAACGCGGCCGAAAAGACGCTCTTGGTCCTGCTGGGTCTGCTCGAAGAGTTGCTCCGCCAGGAGGGCACCGAACGCGTGGAGGAGGTGTTGACCGCCGACGCGCGAAAGGTTGCGGAGGAGATGGCTGCACAACGCCGCGTACTGCAAGACGCGATTGGTCAGGCACTCTGCGCGGCGCGACTGGCGGGGGTGCGGTTGCAGGGCATAACCGGCCTGGAGGTGGCGATGAAACCCCACGTGGATGCCCACGGACTCGACGACCGCCCGTATGATGTTCTGGCCCACCCCCCCGACAAGCCGTGGCCGCTCTTCCCGTCGCCTTACTTGCGAGGCATGACCTACGAGGTGGCCCTCCACCTGCCTGCGGTGGACGTACCGATGGTGCGAGCCTTCCGGGATCAGGTTGTGGCCAAGCTCGACGAGTTGCGGGACGCGGATGAAGAGCGGTTCCTGGAGTCCCGAGGACTGCATGTGGGGCCGCCCCCGGCCGACGCGACGCTGGACCCACCAGGGAAGTCGGCCATGTCACCATGGATCCCGCCCCCGGGGTATGTCGGGGTGAAAACGATCTGCAATGATGCACGCTTCAGGAAGAACGAGAAGAACCCGCCCCGCACCACCATCGACGTGTGGCTCAAGTCCGACAAGCTCGTGGTTCACAAAGACCCCGCAACCCAAGAGGTGCACGTCCCCGAGTCCTGGATCTTGGATCGGATATCCCGCTGGACCCCGCGAACGTAACAGCCCACCGTAAACGTAACAGCCTGTTACGCTTTGAAACGGTACAAAGCGTGTGCAACACTTCGATTGAGCATGGTGCTCAGTTGAGGTGTTGAGATGAGCAAGCTGGTAAATGCCGACGATGTTGCCCGGCGGTTCGGGGTGACCGTGGCCACAGTGAGGCGGTGGGTTCGAGAGAGCCGTGTCCCTGCTCTGCGTCCATCCCGTCGGGTGGTTCGGTTCGATCTTCAGGCGGTCGAGTCGGCGCTGAGTGTGCCGGAATCTGTGCCGCGCCCGGCCGAAAACCGCCCCGGCGCCCCCGACAAGGCGGGGTGTTCGAGTCCGGCCCGGACTAAAGGGGGTGCAAAATGAACATTCTCAAAGGCACTCCGTCGCCCCTGCGATTGGCCCTGCGAACCCGCGAGGCAGCAGAGGCAATCGGCGTATCTGAAAGAACGCTCTGGACCTGGACGCAACAGGGCGACGTGCCATTCATTAAGCGCGGCAAGGCAACCCTGTACCCCATCCGCGAGTTGACGGCCTGGCTTTCGTCGCAAGTCCAACGGAGCCCCGCAGAGGAAGCGGCCCGGCTGGTCGAGTGGCACAAGCGAATGGGGATTGACGTGGTTCCCCTGGGTGGCGGGACGACCATCGCCGTCATGGGCGCGGACGACTCGCAAGCGGAAGGGGGTGCTCGATGACCCCCGTGCAAAACGTGCTAAGTCGCCTTAAGGGCGCCCGGCAGGCTGGCAGCGGCTGGTCGGCCAGTTGCCCGGCCCATGATGACAGGTCGCCCTCGTTGAGCGTCCGAGAAGGGGATGATGGTCGGGTGCTGCTCTGCTGTCATGCTGGGTGCACAGTTTCGGATGTTGCGGCGGCCCTGGGTCTAAGGATGGCGGACTTGATGCCGACGAATGGCACGTCCCAACGGCAGACACCACGGCCCACGGCACCAGTGAAGCCAATCAAGGCCTACGCAACTCACACTGCGGCCCTCGTGGCCTATCGGCTGGGTGAGCCGTCAATCATTTGGACCTACGAAAACAGTGCGGGTGACCTCGTTGGGGCGGTGGGGCGATGGAACACCCCCGGGGGGAAGCAAGTCCGTCCGGTAGCCCTCACGCCCAACGGCTGGATCTGTGCGGCGATGCCGGCCCCGCGCGTGCTTTACAACCTGGTGGTAGTCCGCGACACCGACGATCCCGTCTTTATTGTGGAGGGTGAGAAGTGCGCCGACGCTGCACGCGAGCTGGGGTTGGTGGCCACAACATCGGCCGGGGGCGCGAAAGCAGCGAGCAAGGCCAATTGGTCACCGCTGGCTGGTCGCCAGGTCATCGTTATGCCGGACAACGATGATCCCGGTGAGGCGTACGCGGCCGACGTAGCGCGGCTGCTGTTCGAGTTGGACCCCCCGGCGGTGGTTCGGATACTCAGACTGCCCGACCTGCCCGATCATGGCGACCTCGTAGATCACATCGAAGCGAACCCGAACACGACGGCGGATGACCTGCGGCGAATGGCTGAGGCGGCCCCCGTGGTCGAGGTGGCCCAAGGGAGCCCCGCGGAAGCCCATGTTGAGCGCTCAATACCCGGGTCTGAGACCACAATAGCCCCATCGGATTCGCCTCCGGCGTGGGTACCATTTCCTATTGACGCCCTTCCCGATCCCGTGGCCTTCTTCGTCGAGGAAGTGGCCGGGTGCACCGGCACCGATCCGGCGTTCGCTGCCTTGGGGTGCCTGGCTTGTGCGGCGGGTGCCGTGGGCAATCGCGCGGCGGCAATCGTGCTCCAAGGATGGACGGAACCTGCGGTTCTCTGGGGTGCCATCATCGGGCGGAGCGGCACCACGAAATCACCCGTCTTGAAGTTGGTCACCCGGCCGTTCTTCGATTTGCACAAAGATGCCCAGTCGCAACATGCCGAGGCGATGGTGGCCTACGAGCGCGACCGCGACCGTTACGAGTTGGCCCTGGCGGACTGGAAGCGCGACGCCAAGGCTGGCGAGGTCAAGGACAAGCCCTTGGAGCCCATCCGGCCCGCTGAGAAGCGGGTGATGGTATCGGATGTTACCGTCGAGAAGCTGGCCGTGCTCTTAAATGAGAACCCGCGCGGCCTGGTCGTAGTCCGCGATGAGCTGGCAAGTTGGCTGGGGTCATTCGACCGGTATTCGCAGGGCAAGGGCGCGGACATGCCGGCCTGGCTGAGCATGTACGATGCATCGTCCGTCGTGGTGGACCGCAAGACCAGCGGTTCGGTCTTTGTCGAGCGTGCAGCCGTATCAGTTTTGGGCTCCATCCAACCGAGAACACTGAGGCGGCTGTTCGGCAATGCGGAGCGCGAGTCTGGTTTGCTGGGGCGGTTCTGTCTGGTTGAGCCCCCAGAGCAGTTGGGTCTCTGGTCCGACAAGAGCCTATCTGAGACTGCGGCCGACGGCTGGCGGAGCACCATTGAAGGGTTGATCGGCCTGCCCCCGGCCCTCGGTGACGACGGCACGGAGCGGCCGCAGTACCTGCCCCTGCATCGCGATGCCCTGCCCGACTTCGTGCCGTGGCACGATGCCCTGAAGCGCGAGCTGGCCAGCGAGGAAGATGAGGATCTGCGGGCAGCGATTGCCAAGTTGAAGGGGACGTGCATCCGCATTGCCCTGGTCTTGGCGTGCATCGAGGCGGCCCACGGCGAGCGCGTGGTGTGCATCGGCCGGGAGTCGATCCGGCGCGCGATCGAGATCGTCGACTGGCTCAAGCACGAGGCGCGGCGGGTGTACGCCGGGCTCAAAGCCGATGGCGCGGCGGAACACCCGGTTGTAGACTGGCTCCGCAGGCGCGGCGGGGCGGGGGCGGTTCGCGAGTTGGTCCACGGGCTCAGAGCCTATCGAACAAATACCCCGGCGGCACAGGCGGCCTTGGATGACCTCAAGGCACGCGGAATGGGCGATTGGGTGCACCTGCCATCCGGTCCACAGGGTGGCTCCCCGTCGCGGGTGTTCAGGCTGAAAGCGGCGGAGGCGTCACACGCAACCCCCGTTTTTGACCCCGTGGCGGGGGGTTATGGTGACGGTGACGCTGGTGACGCTGAGAAAAACGCGAGCGCGGAACCCGCCGTCGACGATGATGACCTTCCGCCCCCCGAGATACGGTTCGCGGGTCTTGACGAGGCGGCAGCAGCGGAACACGAGCATGGTGATGCCCCCCCGGCAACACGACCAAAGAGTCGAGGCATCGGCGTTCAGCTCGCCGCCGAGGCCATCGCGGTGCTCAAGGAAATGTCCATGCCGAACACAACTCGCGATCACGCCTTCAAAGCGGTGGCCGACTGGATTCGGGCCGGCGGCAAAAACGGCGACACCACCACGGGGTACCCTGTGGCTGACGAAGCCGTAGCTTGCCTGCGGCGAATCCCCGTCAAGGATGCCCTGCGGCAACGTGGATTCGAGATTGTAAACGACTGGATTGAGTACAACGAGTGATGAGGTGCATTGTGATGCCCTGCAACGCGATTACAGCCCCGTCCAGCGACGATCGGCACCGGGGACGGCCTGAGATACCCCGGATGCGAGAATCGCGAAAAGGGGGCTTGACATTGGCGCAAGTGGCCAGTAGGATACCGGCATGATGATGCTCAGTGACCAGTTGCGGCGGATCATCCTGGAGGCCCCGATATCCCGGTATCGGCTGTCGAGGGAGACGGGCATCGACGAAGGAACCCTGTCCCGGTTCGTGAACGGGAAGTCCATGCTTTCAATGCGGAACCTGGACCTTGTGGGCGAGGCCCTGGGGCTCGTGGTGAAGTCCACGAGACGAAAGCCGAAGAGGTGAGACGATGGCCTGTATCGGTCGAGACAAGAACGGCACCAAGCGTATCCTTTTTGTCGATGGCTCCGGGAAGCGGCGGACGATCCGGCTGGGGCGAGTTGGCGACCGGGACGCGGAGCGGATACTTCACCATGTCGAGGTCTTGTCCGCAGCGAAGATCCGGGGGGCGAGCATCGGCCGCGAAACCGCCGTATGGGTGGCCAACGTCGGGGACACCTTGCACGATCGTCTTTCCCGTGCGGGGCTCGTGGAGCCCCGGCAGGCGGTCAAGAGCGTACTGGCGGCCGACTTCATCGACGGATACATCGAAAGCCGCAAGGACTTGAAGCCCGCGACCGCAACGGTACTCACACAATGCCGGGTGTGGCTGCTGCGGTTCCTGGGGGAAGGTACCCGGATGGACGCGGTGACCGTCAAGGATGCCGACGCCTACCATGCCCACATGTTCGCTTCGGGACTCGCCAAGGCGACCATTGCCAAGCGGTGCCGATACGCCCGACACTTCTTCGAGGTCGCCAAGCGGCGGGGCATCATCGCACACAACCCATTCGGACATATCAAAGCGGTAGTCACCGGTGACCCTTCCCGGCGGGTGTTCGTACCCGGCGACGTGGTCGCGAAGGTCATGGACGCGATCCCCGATCCGCAATGGAAGCTGCTGTTGGCCCTGGCCCGGTGGGGCGGTCTGAGGATACCGTCTGAGGCACTGGCCCTCACCTGGGGCGACGTAGACTTTGCTGGCAAGCGGTTCATTGTCCGGGCGAGCAAGACGGCCCATCACAAAGACGGCGGTATCCGCATTGTGCCTATGTTCCCGGAGTTGGCCGACCTGTTCCAACGTGTCTTCGACGAGGCCGAAGAGGGGACCGTCCACGTTATCACGAGGTACCGGCACGCCTCGGTCAATCTGCGGACTCAACTGCTCAAGTACATCGCACGGGCGAAGGTGAAGCCCTGGCCGAAGCTGTGGCAGAACCTGCGGGCATCCCGAGCAACGGAACTGGCCGACCTGTACCCGTCCCACGTCTGCGCTGCCTGGCTGGGGCACACCGAGAAGATTGCCGACACGTTCTATCGCACGGTCACCGATTCGCACTTCATGCGGGCGACTGAGGCCCCGACACCCGGAAGCATTAGGAACCCGGCACAGAATCCGGCACAGCAAGCACCGGAAATGACTCGCACTATTCAGAGGCAAGAAAACGAGGAGTCTTGTAAGTCGAGTATCTGCGGTGACTTGCGGGATACTGCGGAATCCGGCGAACACCTCTCAAAGCCATCATTGGGCGTTACAGGACTCGAACCTGTGACCTTACGGGTGTGATCCGTACGCTCTAGCCAACTGAGCTAAACGCCCTCTTCGCCGATGATACCCTGCGGGGCATTCGGCTTCAAGCGGTGTTATCCTACCGCGGGTCGCGGGGGCAAGCAAGTCGGCGCCAAGGCACGAACGCGAAACGCGAAGGATAACCTTGCCAGCTGTCTCCTTGGCCCGCCGGCCCGGCCCCGGCTTGGCTTTTCGCACGCACAAGGCACCTTGCGGCTCTGTTCGCCCGGGGCTACTCCCGCACGATGCGGACGCCTGCGGGAGCGTCGATCATGCTCGCGATCTGGCCGTCGGGGCCTTTCTGGTGCCAGACGCGGACGAGGCCGTGGGGCGTCGGGAAGGTGCCCTGGGCCCAGTCGAGATCGGCCAGGTGCGGCCGGACACGGATGGTGCGGCAGCCGGGCTCGATCACCTGAATACCGAGGACATGCTCGGCCAGCCAGGCGGTCGGGCCGGAAGCCCACCCATGGCACAGACTGTGCCGGAGGCCCTTGTAGCAGTAGTTGCCGAAATCGCCGTGGATGTCTTTCTTGCCGGCCGGGACAAGGTTGTCGATGGGGGCGGCATTCTCGGTCCAGTCGAGGTCGAAGTCTTCCCAGAAGCTCGTCGCTCCCAGATCGAGCATCGCTCCCCAATACTCGCGGATGCAATCGAGGGCCCCCTGATGATCGCCAGCCATCGCCCGGGCCCGCAGGACGTAGTAGCCGTAGAAGGTGGACATGCGCCGAGCGCCGTCGACGGCCATGACCGAGCGGTTCATGGCTTGAGCGTCGGCCAGCCCGGCCAGGGTGAGAAGGGCGGCGGCCTGCTTGCTTTGGCCGGGGTCGGGCACATGTTTTCGCAGCCGGGACGCGGCGTCTCGGCAAAGCGTCCGCGTCTTGGCGTCGTCGAGGGTGGCGCAGAGTTCGGCCCCGGCGTCGAGGGTCATGACCAGCAGGGCGTGCAGCCCGGCATGGATCGCCTTCTCGTCAGCGCTGGAGGGCCAGTCGAGAAAGCGATGGGCGGGCAGGTTCTCGCGACCGTCCGGGCCGACGTGCTGGGCGAGCAACTCCAGCAGCCCGACCAGGTACTCCCGCTGCGCGGCGAGGTACTCTCGGTCGCCGTGCTGCAGATACCATGCATGGTGAATGAGCACCCACCACATCGAGTACGAGCTGATGCCGTTCATCCAGCCGGGCAGAGGGGTCTCGTCGCGAATCAGATCGAGGCTGTCGGGCACGATGCTGCCGCGGGGGAAGACGGCGTTGATGGTCATGGTCTCGGGGTGCATGTCGCCGACCCAGACGAGGCGGTCGCGTTTGATGCCGTCCCAGAGGTAATCCTGCATGTTGAGGTGGACGGTGTACGCTCCGACGGCCCAGATGCGGTTGAGCCGCTCGTCGTTGCAGCGGAACGACCCCTGATATTCGAGGTCACGGTAGAGGAAGACAGCCCGCACGCTCTTGAGCTGCAGAAAGCTGTCTTCGTCCAGCAGGTCGATACGCACGAAGCGGAAGCCGGTGTTGCCGATCTCGTGCGTGCCGAGCCAAGGCACCAGACAGGTCTGATCGCGGACGGCGTGGTCGTTGGTCGCGTTCTGCGGGCCGTGGAGGTCGCTCATCGCCTCGCTGACCGACTCGCCGAACCGCACCCGCACTCGGACCGGCCGATTGCCATGCGTACCCCAAGCCATAATCTGCACGCCGCCGTGCAATTGCAGCCCGAAGTCCAGCAGGATGCCTGCCTGGCCCCCCTTGTTGCGGAGAACGCAAGGGGCATGGGCGCCGAGCGTGACCTGCCCTGTCCGGTCCTCCAGCAGCGCCTCCGGGTTCTCGGCCATCGCCCCGTCCTCCTGCGTCTGCCAGACGACGCGAGTGGGGCGTATGTACTGGCGGACGCGGTTGTCAGCAACGGCCCGCTGCCGCAGGTCGGCGGTATCAATGGCTGCGGGTAGGCGGGCGGATGAGCCGGACGTCGCGTCGGCTGCGTACAAGACATGGCTCGCCATGCCGACAGCCAGGATGAATAGCGTTTCCAGTACCAGTCGCGTTTCCATGGGACCTCCTTGGGCGGCAGAACTCGCGAAACGGATATTCTTAGCCATTTTCGGCCAAGAGGCAAGCTGGCAAGCCGAGTCAACTCGCACCGACGCGACCGCATCGCGGATGGAATCGCCGGCTCACCGATTCGTTGGCGACCTCATCAGCTCGTTCGTGTCCGGCCGAGCCAGCTTGCCGATGAGAATCGAACCGACTTGCTGATATCGGACCAGGCCAACTGTTGGACCGAGTCAACTTGCTGCCGGGGACCGAAGTCAACTGTTGGGCCCAGCCAACTCATTGATGCCCGATCAAACCGATTCGTGAATGCCGGACCAAACGAACTTGTTGGTGGCGGACCGGACGAGCCGTGGCGGACGGAACGACCGCAACGAGCCCCAAGCGTAAGCGCGATCAACGAGCCCCAAGCGCCAGCGCGGGGACGCGGCGCGTCAGCGACGTACCCAAAAGCCCACTCGCCATCGCGACCAACGATCGCCAATCGTCGCGTGATCAACGAGCGCCAAGCACCAACGAGCCCCAAGCTCCAGCGCAATCAACCAGCGCCAATCGCCAACGAGCCCCAAGCGCCAGCGCGATCAAGGAATGTCAAGCACCAACGAGCCCCAAGCGCAAGCGCGGGGATGCGGCGCGTCAGCGACGTACTCCAAACGCCCACTCGCCATCGCAAGCCAACGAGCCCCGAGCGCAAGCGAGCGGGGGGAGTCGAGAACGCACACGCTTTCCACGCTGCTCGGAGAGCAGCGCCACACTTCAGGGCTACCACGCGAAACACTGCTCACAGAGCAGTGCCACACGGGTGCGTGCCGCAGCGGCAGCCGCCACAATGCCCCTTGCGCCAGCCGCGACGCCGCATCGCTGCCATGCGAGGG
>JAAYDF010000148.1 GCA_012729395.1 Phycisphaerae bacterium | reverse complement strand
TGATCGGCACGCCGGCTGCGGCCGATGCGCTGAGCGAGTTCGCCAAGACCGCGCCGGCCGACATGAAGGTGCCTGTCGCCGATGCCCGCTTGCTTTGTGCCGAGCAGTTGCTGGCCGACGGGGCCAAGTCCGAAGCGTTGGCTCTGTACAAGGCGCTCAATGGCAGCGACCAGCCCACCCAGGTCAGGGTCGCCGCGATCAAGGGGATGCTGGCCGCTTCGACGAAGAAGTAGGACTGGGATAAAGACCCGCGGACCCATGAAGGCCGGCGGCCGTTTGTAGTGGCGTCGTGAGACGCTACGTTTGCCAGGAGCGTTCCGCGTTCGGAGGGCAATATGCCCTTACGGGCACACTACAAACAAGAGGCTTCAAAACGAGCTTCCTCGAAGAGGGGGGAATGGGTATAATAAGAAAGAGGGTCATGGAACGACCTGGAGGTACGGCGCGATACGAGGCCGGCCGGATCGCTGCACCAGGTGATCGGCTGCCCATACGATAGAACGGTTGTTCTTCTTGGGAGTGCGTATCATGGCTAAGCGTAGAGCATTCACCCTGATTGAGCTGCTCGTCGTGATCGCAATTATTGCCCTGCTGATGGCGATCCTGATGCCGGCGCTGGCTCGCGTCAAGGACCAGGCCAGGACCATCGGGTGCCGGGCCAACCTGAGGCAATGGTGCCTGTTCTTCCAGATGTACACCGAGCAGCACGACGGCAAATTCCAGGCGGGCGTCGGCAGCGGGCACACGTACCACTGGATGAACGCGTTGCGCCCGCTATACAAGAACGACTACAAGATTCGCTGCTGCCCGACGGCTATGAAGCCCATCATCGATGAGAACGGTCTGAGCGCGCCGGTGTGGAATGTGTACTCCGCCTGGGGCCGGTTCTGGGGCGAAGGATACGCGCCGGAAGGGGACTGGGGCAGCTACGGGATCAACGGCTGGGTGGAGAGCCCGCCGGCAGACGTGGCGACGGTATACGAGGGTTTCGAGACCAAGAACAACTGGCGGACTCCGGGCGTCAAGGGGGCTGCTTATGTGCCCTTGTTCATGGATGCTCTGCGGTTCAACGTCTTCCCGTTGCCCCAGGACAGTCCGCCCCCCATTGCGGACGCGGCGTGGGAGGGCACGCAACACATCCGGCGTGTCTGCATCGACCGGCATGACGGCGGCACCAACATGGCCTTTCTCGACTGGTCCGTGCGAAAGGTGGGTCTGAAGGAGCTGTGGGTCCTGAAGTGGCATAAAACCTACGACACGCGAGGCCCGTGGACCATAGCCGGGGGTGTTACGCCCGACGAATGGCCTACGTGGATGAAACGATACACTGACTTCTGAGACGGTCGCGTCGCGCGGGCCGGACGGTCCGCCGCAGGCGGATTGCGATCGTGCACGTCGTCGTTCGACGGCTCTACCGTTGTGGCTGGAAGACGCGGTAGGAATGCGGCGGCAAAGTGACCTCGAACATGCTGCCGGAGACGCGTTGCCAGGGACTTTGCGGCAGCGGACGGGCAGGGACAGCCTGACCGCCAAGCAGATCCGTCAAGGCGGTCGTCTGACTTTTCGTCCACACCTGTACGTCCACCGGCTCATCACGGAAGGACTCCACGATGAATGTGTCGTTGTCGTACGCGAACAGACAGACCTCGGCCGGTCCGTGCAGGCGCACGAACAAATCCCGACAGAGCGTATCTCTGATCCGGTCCAGGACCGCCGCCGGCAGGGAGTACAGGTCTGTGAAGCTCTCGGGGATGGTCAGCACGTACAGGGTCCCTCCACCGTAAGAGGCCGAGTGCAGCATGGGCCAGCCGTTGGTTTCGTCCAGGGCGGAGACCTCTTCCCATGAGTCGTTGGTCAGGTACTGGATCTGCGGGATGACCATCTCGGCTCCCGCCGCGACCGTGGGGCCCCAGCCGGCCCGGAAGTCCTTCACGATGGCCTTGCGGCCGGTGACCTGCATCTCCACGATCGACTCGATGCCCTTGCCCTGCAAG
>JAAYDF010000003.1 GCA_012729395.1 Phycisphaerae bacterium | reverse complement strand
TGTATCCGGCCGCATGCAGGTAGGCCGCGCGCTCGATGAAGACGAGCGCTTCGTGGGTGAAGGTGGACATCGTGGTGAAGCCGCCGCATAGCCCAGTCGCGAGCAGCAGCCGCACCGGGGGCGCGAGCGTTCCGGTGCGGCCGGCCAGCGCGGTCAGAACGCCCAGTAGCAGGCAGCCGCCGATGTTCGCCCACAGTGTTCCGTGCGGATAAGATGTTGAAATCCTCTGACCGAGCAGCGTGACCGCATAGCGCAACGCCGAGCCGATAAAACCGCCGCAGCCGACAAGCAGGAAAGACGTAAGGGTAGTATGCATGGGTATTGAAAAGCCCGACGCTATCACAATCGCCGGGGGCTTTATTCCTCGTTCGTGGAATACGGTACATGCCCGCGTGCAGGCTGTCAATCCGGGTGAACGATCCTCAGTTTGATGATAACCTTCATCAACGCCTTCTCCGGCAACGCCAAGCCGCTGCCGCGCGAGGCAGCGCAGACCTACGTGCTGTTGCTGGCCCCGTTCGCTCCGTACCTGCGCGAAGAGCTCTGGGAGCGCGGTGCTATCGTCATTGGACCTGATATCGAAGCCGGCGACGGTGTCTTTGCGGACGCGCGCTCACCCCGCCTGCGCCAGATGGTCGAGAACCCCGGGCAGGTCCTGCGGGAAGGCGCGGCGTACGGCTTGGCTGTGGTCGCCGACAACCTGGTACTGGGTGACTGCGATGCCGTTGGCACGCAGGAGCGCGGCGAACTGAGGCTGGTCCTCGATGACCGGGCCCTCGTTGCCGTCCTTGGTGACGTCGCCGGCGATGAGGCTGATCCGTTTGCCCCGGTAGGAGTCGATGTGCGCGCGTGGATTTTCCGAGTCCCACACGGCCGGGTCTCCCCCCTCGGCAAGGGGAGGGAGGTGTTCGAGGAAGGCCAACGGAACCTTGCTCGTGTCCCACTTCACCGGCTTGCCCAGCAGCGCCCCCGGGGCGAGCTTGTCGGCGACGGGGCTGACATACATGTACGTCTGGAAGGAGGGGTGCCCTAGGTCGCTCGGCGCCGAGTAAGCGGAAACGGCCGAGAACAACTCAGGTCGTTTGGCCACGTGGTGCAGCGCGGCGAAACCGCCCATCGAGTAGCCGAGGACCGCCCGCCCCTCGGTGGTTCCGAGTGTGCGGAAGTTCGTGTCGATCCACGGGACGAGCTGGTCGAGGTGGAAAGTCTCCCAGTTGCGTCGCAACCAAAAGAATTCGTGTCGGGCGTCCAGCCCCCAGCAGCCCTTGCTGATGTCGGGCATGACGAAGATCGCCTCAGTGCCCGCGGTCTCCTGCAGAAGCAGTGAGCCGCGACAGCCGAGCGGACTCATGGTGTACCACTGGCGGAAGCCGGTCTTGATCCCTCCCCCGTGGAAGAGGTAGACGACCGGATACCGCTTGTCAGGGAAGTCGTCGTAATCGAAAGGGAGGAGAACATTGACTCCGGGCCCACCGTTCTCCCAGCCGGTGACCTCGCGGGTGCCGAAACAAAGATAGACCAGGCGGTGCTCGCTGTCCAAACGCCGGGCTGTACGCACGGTCAGCCCGTGGCCGTCGCGGAAATTCAGCCCTCCGGCGGAGAAGGTCGCGGACGCGACGTTGGGAGCGGAGGCGAGACCGAGCGCGGCCGCCGCGGCCGTGGTGAGTCCGGCGCCGAGCACGTCGCGGCGTGTGCAGGTTCCGTGTAGGTGCGTCGTAACGTCCATGCGGCCGCCGTAGCGTGGGCACCGACTGTCCGCATCTGGTCCCAACTTCAACGAATCGTACACATCGCCCTCCGTTGTCCTCCGTGCAGGTTCAGCCGCTTCCGCACGTCAGACCGGTTGCTCCTTCATGACCGGGTAACGGCGTCATTATACATCCATCCGTGTCCGCCGGCAACACTGGATCTGAAGGGGGCGCATGGGCGGGCGCATGGCAGTATCACTATCGCTATCGGGATCGGGATCGATTGTGTTTCCGCCGTAGGCCGCTGTTTCTTCTCGCGAGCTCGAAGCAGCGCCTCCGATCCGCATCGGTCGTCTTCCCGTTGCCCTCGGCGATATTCAAAGGTATCGATTGACTGGCGCGCAGTCATTGGTCGCGCGCCGCGCGGTGGACACCCTCCAGTGTCGCAGCGATCTCGTAGACCCACGCGACGTAGCCGATAGCCAGCCGGTAGACGTCCAATCTCTCATGTCTCAAAGCCATTGGCGTTCCTTCTTGTTTCGATCCCGATAACGATAGCGATTTCGATATCGATAGGTTCTTAAATTCCCTTAGTGCCGCATGGAAGGTGAACATGAAGAAAAGTGCCTGGCGTTCGTTTGAAGAGGCAAAGGCCGATCTGGAAAATCAGGCCAAGACGGTGGCGATAGACAAACCCGTCAGCGCATTTGTCATGGATTGCACGCTCTGAGCGAGGACTTCTGTTCGACTGCCCCCCTGTCGCTAACCGAGTACGATGGATGACCTGTTCCGTTCCCGTTGCGGTACTCGGTTGGTGGCAGGGGGGGGGCAGGTTTGGGCGAGGAGAATCGGAAGGCGCGGGATCATGCACCCTGTTGGTGTACCGGCTTTAGCCGGCGGGTGCGGGCTAGGCCGACTGAAGTCGGTACACCAGCCTGTGCCGCCCCGTTTCCGCGATTTCTCGCGTTCGTCTGCCGACCCCCGACTACC
>JAAYDF010000147.1 GCA_012729395.1 Phycisphaerae bacterium | reverse complement strand
GTATCCCCGCCAGCGTCGGCAAGGACGACAGCGTCGTGGGCCGTGAGTCCGAACTGCTGTCCACGGTAGGGCGGCTCTTCGACGCCTACGAGGATGCCGCCGAACGGGTCAACGAGGCCGGCTTCGACGACTGGCCCGTGCAGGTCATCCATGCCGATTGGCATCCCGGGAACATGCTTTTCCTTGACGGCCGCGTGTCGGCGGTGATCGACTACGATTCCCTGCACCTCCTGCCGGCCATCATGGACGTAGCCAACGGGGCACTCCAGTTCTCGATCCTGGGTGGCCCCGTGGACCCGCGTCACTGGCCCCCCGAACTGGACGAGGATCGGTTCCGCCGGTTCCTCCTCGGTTACGAACAGGAACACGTCATTGCTTCCGAGCAGGCCCGCGTTATGCCTTCTTTGATGATCGAGGCTCTCATCGCTGAGGCCGTCATGCCCATCGCCGCCACCGGATCCTTTGGACGCATGGAAGGCTTTCGATTCCTCCAAATGATCAACCGCAAGGTGCGATGGATGCAACAGAACGGCGAGCGTCTGCTCACCATGGTGACGCAATGAGATCCCGGCCCGCCAACCAGCGTCTCGGCAAACAGCTTGCCGCCTGGCGTGACTCGTCGTTCGTCTCGCGGACCGGCGGGAGTCTGGTTGTCGTGCTCCTTGCCTCGTCGCTTATCGCCGCGGAACCGTCGGCGTCCGCACCCGCGGTTCCGCCCCTCTCCAACGAAGTGGTCGACCGTCTAGTCAGTGCACTCAACGATCCTCACTACGATGTACGCGACCGGGCAACACTTCAACTGGCCGCGGGGGGATTGGACGTACTCGCTCGACTGGTCGACCGGTACCGTGCCGAGGCGGTCCATGAGCGGAAGCTGCGGCTCCGGTATGTCATCGAGCACCTGTATTACCAGAAACTCATGGCCGGCGAGGAAGGCTTCATCGGCATCCGGCTATTCGCCATGGGGGACATCTACGATCCCCAACTCGCCCGGCGATGCGAGTGCGTCTACGTGCAGGAGGTCCTTCAAGGTCTCCCCGCCCAGGCCGCGGGCCTGCGCGACGGCGATATCATGGTGGGCTTCGACGGCCGTCCCATCGCGTGGTTCTTCGCCGCGCAGGCAACCGAACCTGATCCACAACCAGCACAGGAGGCTCTTGGAGGAGGTCTATGGCCCCGAGTCCAGGGACCGGTAGATATCAAAGTCGAGCGTTTCACGCAGCACGTGAAACGCCGCACACCAGGTGCGGTCGTTCAGGTTCGCGTCCTGCGCTGCGACGGGCAGGCCCGGCACATCGCCATGGCCTTGCCCGCTGATCCGGGAAAGGCGCTTGATGGGGCGACGCTGGTGGCCGTACCGGGTGCGATGCTCGGCCGGTCGCCTTTGACCGCCGGCCCGAGCCAAGGGGGGCTGCTTGTTGTTCAAGTGGTGGCCGGCTCACTGGCCGAACAGGCCGGGATCAAACCTCGAGACATCGTGACCGCTGTGCTCGTGCCGCAGGCTATCGCCGCACAGCTTAATGTCGCGTTTGAAACAGGCAAGGAACATGCCAAGTTAGTGGTGCCCAATGAGGGCGGTATCCGATGGGTGGAGGACATTCTCGCGAATCTGCGGTCCGACAATTCGGTGACCTTTGAGATCGTTCGGCTCGAGGAGTTGGAGATCCCCGTGAAGCTGGGGCGAAGGCCGGTTCGATTGATGAACGCCGCCGATCTCGTCCAGGCCCGGGCCCGCTTCGCTGCTTGGTGGCGGGAGGAAATCGGCGAAGACCTGATCACTCCAACCGCCGCCGGCAGCATCCCGCAGCGTACGACCGGCAACCGCCCCTCTTTCTTTCCCGAGCCGCAGGTCGCTCCCTGAGCCGCCCAAGGCGATGGCCTCTACAGGTTGTCCCAAAATGCTCTATCACTGCGGAGAAACGGCATCCCGATGAGTCCGGAAGGATCTTGAGAACGAAAGCGGCGGCGTTCCATCATCCCTAAATGCGGACCAATTGGCGTGAGGCCAGCGCGGCCGCCTGACGCGAATCAATGCACACCACTCGGTTACGGCCGTTGTTCTTGGCGGCGTACAGACATCGATCGGCTCGCTTGAGCAACTCCGTCGGCTGCAGGGCGGGGTCGCCGGCGCTCACGTGAGCCGCCCCGAAACTCGCGGTCACCGGAATGTACCGATTCCCGCAGGGAATGCGGAGTTTGGCAATACCCAGGCGGACGTCCTCCGCCAAGGCACGCAGTTCCCGGGCGGTGACGTTGCTGACGATGATCGCAAACTCTTCCCCACCGTAGCGGGCTGGGAACTGAGTCTCCGTTGAAACCTGTTTGAGCACGCCGCCAACCTGCCGCAGCGTCTCATCGCCCGTCTGATGCCCGAAAGTGTCGTTGAGCTTCTTGAACCGGTCGAGGTCAAGCAGGATGACACCGATCGGCAGCAAATCGCGTCGGCAACGGTCGCACTCGGTGACGAGTTGCTGCTCCAATGACCCCCGGTTGGCAATCCCGGTGAGAGCATCGGTCGAGGCCTGCTGATGGAGCTGGATATTCTGGGTGTGGAGCTGCTGAACTTTGAGTTGCGCTTCCTTTTCCCGTTGAGCGGTCTCAGCACGTTCCAACTCGGCGGCCATCGAAAGCCGGGCAAGCTGCATCGCCGCACCGGCCTGAATCTCCTGGTAGCTGAGCGTCTGCCCAATGTTTAACGCGAACGCCGAAGCCGCTTCTCGAACATTCTTGTCGATCTTCTCAAGCAACGCGGTGAGGGCGGTTTCATCGATCTTCAGGCAAAACATGATCTGCTGCCGACGCTGATCGATCTCGCCCGCCTGAGCGTCAGCTACAAAGACATCCGCCAAAAGAGAAGCCGCTCGCAGGATCTTCACCAGCGTCGCGGTGTTGGCATTGCCTTCAAAGGGAGCCTCGATCGCCTGGTGATGCGTTCGAACCGCCTCGCACAGATCCTCCGGAAGCCCCCAGTGATCGAGAAGATCACCCGTGATCTCCTCGTGCGTGAGCCCGAGCACTTGCTGCTCGATTTCCTGGACCGTCCCGTTTCCCGTTCTGTACGCCTTGATGACCGGCTCGTAAAGATCCAGCGCGCAATGAGCGGCAGCCAGCATGCTCAGGTCACACAACAAGCCTCCCACAAAGGCTTCATCCGCCAGGCTCCGTTGTGTCGCTTCCGCCAGCAGCCGGGCGATTACCGCTGTGGTCAGCGAACGCCGCCAGTACATCCCGTAATCGAATCCACGCTCCTTCTGCTTGTTGGCCATCATGTCCACAAGCGAGAAACTCAAGACCATCACCTTGACCGTCCGCAAACCGAGAACCACCATCGCCTGCTGCAGCGACGAGATCTTGCGGGACATCCCGAACATCGACGAGTTGACCACACGCAGAATCTTGCTTGTCAGAGCCGGATCCTTCTGAATCTCGCGGGCGATGTCCGAGACGGACAGATCGTCCGCCTGCGTCATCTTCAGGACCTGGATGGCAACGCTCGGCAACGAGGGGAGGTTGTCGGCCTGACGAATACGGTCGATGATCGAAACCGGCATGGTCTGGGTTACCTCACCCGGTCGGCCTACACGGACACAGCCGGGGAAAAAACGCGTTCGCAGTACTGCTATCCACTCTCGTTGGGTGTCGGGTGACCATGAAGCCACCAGCACGGGCTCCCCATCCGGCCTGACGAGACGTCACTGAGCGTCTGGTAAGGTCGATAGGCATTCCCTACAGCCAACATCGGCTCCCCGCCGGTCACTCTTCAGATTCCCCGCGGAGTAAAGTGAGGTCATGCAACGTCGGTTCCCAATGTTGTCGCAATCGCGCCGCGACCCACTTATCGGAGCGCCGCCGTGATGCACCCTGACGACCATACGCTATAATCGCCCACCGTTCCGTGCGGCAGTCGTCCCCGTGGACGTCTGGGCCGACTGGTGCGACAATCTCCGCGGCACAACCCCCCGGGCCAACGCCCGAGGGCG
>JAAYDF010000146.1 GCA_012729395.1 Phycisphaerae bacterium | reverse complement strand
CCACCAGGGCCTCTTCTGGCACAGCCTCGACGGCTCCGCCACCTTCAACACCCCCGACCCCGCAGCCACCCCCACCGCCACCGGCCTGTACTACAACCGCAACCGCTGGTACGCCCCCCACCTCGGCAGGTTCCTGCAGCGGGATCCGAATGAGACCGGCCTGCTGAGGGGGTTCCGGTTAGCATTCAACGGATATCGCCCAACCGTGACTACCGGTGTGTTCGCTCCCCGCGACCATTATGCCGACGGTTTGAACCTATACGCATACGTCCGGTCACAGCCAGTTCAATACTCGGACCCGCAAGGCTTACTTCTTGGCCTCGTGGATCTGGGAGCAAGTACCAATGCAGGCACCTATTACACCGCGCTTGCCGGTGGCTCAATCGGGGGCTCGTTGGCTTTGTTTGCGGGCAGGATTATGGAAGGGATGGCATGGCGAGACGCCGCTATCGAGGCGGCTTGCTTCGGCGTCACAGTGTTTGCTGCTGGTGGCATAGCCGGAGAAACGTATTTCGCTTTGTCACAATCACTTGCTGTAACTGCGGCAACCGCGGCAGGCTCATCTAGCAGTGCGGGAATTGCCACCCCTGCAACGGTTGTTACCAATGAAATGATCAGGACTGCCATGGGCCGTTCCTGGCTCAAGGCCAGCCAGGATTTCATTTCGAGGATGCAAGTGCAAGAATCTCCCATGCGGTTCGCCAGGGGAGAAATACCAGAACCGATCAGAGTCGTATATGATACTACTGGACACTGGATCGCAGATGGCCATCATCGCCACATAGCGGCATTGATTGCTGGGCGAGCGATCCGGGTTGTACAAGTATACCGGGTCGGCTCTGGGGCACGGCCCTGGAGCGATGTCCAGATTATCCCGTAAGTCGCGAGGTGGCGCTACTGCCGACACGCACAGTCAGGAAGCCGACCTATGGTTTGCGATGCGACGTATTCAGAGCTCATCGAGAGCGGGGGTGGACAGTGGGCATAGAGAACTGTGGACTCGTTCTACATGCAGAGTGGGACCGTGAGACGCTGGACCGGCTTCTGCTAGCCCAGCAAGGTTCCTCGGCACTGCCCAGCGTTGTCCCCCACTGCTGCTATTGGGAGCTTGTCGCCGCTACCCATATAGTCCAGATTAAGGCTCTCCGTTGCCCCGGACAAGTCAGTAGCGTTTGCCTTGAATGTGCTCTCTGTTGTGGAGAGGAGGTAGTCGCAGAAATGGTACGACTAGCAGGATTGGTTTCATCAACTTGCGGCACCTCTGAGTGGGTGGCTTTCCATTGCGGGGCTACGCTAGACTTATCGGGGCCGGACTCGTTTCAAGACCTGCTGAGGCTCTTTTGGGATCGTAGGAACGCCTATGCAAGGAGGTGTGGCCTAACAGCTATCCCGCCCGCAGCGCTCCGTTGTGGTGACGAATGCTTCATTTACGTGGATAGTATCCGACGCACCAGTGAATGAGCTCGCGTGCCGCAGACGTCCATGCGTCGTTGCGGCTAGAGGTCTCGGGAATTCCGTTGGGTTAATCCACCAGCCTCCTTGTGAGAGTAACTCACGATGCAATACTGTTGCCCACAATTCTTCAACCTGTGTAACGAGGCCGGGACACGTGGTGTTGGCCTCATCGTCGATGCTTCGGAGACCAAACCCGCATTCTTCCTGCAGTGGCGAGGCGTGGAGGTCGGGGAGGATACCAGCTCTTTATCTAGCGCACTACCCCTGGAGCTTGCCACGGAACTGGGGATCCTGTTCTGTCCCTGGTGTGGAGTCGACCTGAACAAGTTCTATCGCAAGTGCGTCGGCCAAATGAGCCGTCCGCATCTGAGACTCTCTCGCTCCGGTCCGTGCGCAGATCGCCGCGATTCGGACTCCTCGGATGATCAGTAACCGGACGCACGGGCACAATCGCCGGCACGGCTCAGCATGACGAGATGGGTGGGCACATTGTTTGGCTCCGACCGCCGCACTTGCAGCGGGACTCGGAGGTGAATGCGTAATGAATGGCGTAACAGAAACGCACAGCCAATTCGGACCCAATATGGCGGGGCTCGTGATGGGCCTCTTGACACGGCCGCTGTTAAAGGAGGAGGCACGATGCAATACTGCTGCCATGAATGGTACTGCCGTGCGGCGAGGGGTCATGACGCGCGGAGTTTATCCGCTCGCGCAGGCCGCACTGCTGGTGTTGAGCCTCGCGTTCGCGTATGATTTCGGCTTAGGCCGGAATCGCCTTGTGTTT
>JAAYDF010000145.1 GCA_012729395.1 Phycisphaerae bacterium | reverse complement strand
TCGCTCGCTTGGCTCGAAGAAACAACGCGGAAATCTCCCTGAACGAGGCACTCCCCCATTCAGCGAGTGCACGAGAGGCCCTTGTCAAAGCCGCGCCTCAGCAGAGCCGCGACCGTAAGGAAGCGGTTCCTCCTGAGCGACCGCTCCCTTACGGTCGCGGCTCTGTTGCTCTCCACTCTGCTCAAGCGCGGCTCTGCCGGCCTGCGACCGCGAGTATCCTCGCCACGATAGGGTGTTCTCCCTGTGAGAATCGCACCGTTTCCGTACGATTCACCGCTCGCAACATCAGGCTCTCGCGCGTTGTACACGCAAGCACAACGACCTATACTCATGGGTATGAGCACCAAACACCACATATCACTAACGCGGCGAACTTTTCTGCGCAACACAGCCATCGGCGTGGCCGGCACCGGCGTCGGAGCGGTGTCCCCCGCACTCTGGGGCGCACCCGCCCAGACCCAGCCGGCTCAAGCCAAACCAATCCTGCCGTTCGGCAAGCTCGGCAAAACCAAACACCCCGTCACCCTCATCAGCTTCGGGGCCATCCTCCTGCAAGATCGCACCAGTACGCGCGTGCTCAAGGCGGCCATCGACGCCGGCGTCAACCTCGTGCACACCTCCGCCACCTATAACCGAGGCAAAAGCGTCGAGGCCGTCGGAAACCTTTTCAAGGCGGATAAAACCTACCGCGACAAGGTCTTCCTCTGCCTCAAAAGCCTGCAACCCGAACGACTCGCCGAAATCGATGAAATGCTCACCGCCCTGGATACCGACCACGCCGACCTGGTGCTCACCGAGATGCACAACGCCGACCCCCGTCGCCTCGAAGCCATCCAAAAACAGATGGACGAGCTGCGCAAACGCAAGAAGACTCGGTTCGCCGGCTTCGTCTGCCACAAGGATATGAACGACGTGATCGAGATGGTCCTCGACAAGGCCCCCGATTTCTTCGACGCCAGCCTGCTGGCTATGACCATGGTCCCCGACCCCAAGCGGTCCGACGCCGCCAACGAACAGAGCCTGCGATTCCTCAAGAACCTCAAGGCTCTGCGGGCCAAAGGCGTCGGCATCCTCTCCATGAAGAGCGGGGCCAAGGCCGCCGTCAAACAGGGCGAGGCCGTCTTCCTCCCCCACGCCAAGTCCATCCTCGAGGCCGGCGCCGACACCGTGCTGACCAGCATGGACGCTTTCGAGCAGGTCGAGATGGTCCGCAAGCTCGATCTCAAGTCCCCGCACCTCAAGCCCGACGAACGCGAGCGGGCCGAAGCCTTCCAACATGGCCGGGCCCACGCCTGCCTGATGTGCGATGCGTGCACCAAGGCCTGCCCACAGGCCATGCCCATCAGCGACCTCATGCGCTTCCGCATGTACGCCACCGAATACGGCATCCCCGCCCACGCCCGGGCCGAGTACGCCGCGACTGGCATCGACTTCCCGCGACTGGCGATGCAGTGCGGCCCATGCGACCGCTGCACCAACGCCTGCCCCGTCGGCCTGGCCGCCCCCGCCGTCATCCGCGATACCCTCCGCCTCCTGGCGTAAGCGGAACACCCCGCGCGAGGACGCAGTGCGGGAGGCGGCATACCAGCGCGGGGGGGACAAGTGCGGGCGGGGACAGACCAGCGCGGGTGGGAGGACGGACCAGTCAGGCCCTCCCCAAGGTATCCGCTTAGTATACAAGATCATGCGTACGAACGGCATCGAGCCGTGGACGCAAGTCCACGGGTTTCTCGATACGTGCGCAGAGACAACCAACCGCAGATGCACACAAATGAACACCGATCGCCGCCCCCCCGCGTGCGATGCGACAACTCCGTGCCTTCTGCCTTTGTGCCTTCCTCTTTGCCGGTTCACCCCCACGTGCGTCAGAACAACGCCGCCGCGCAAAAAAAAAGCCACAGGTGAGCAGGTTATGCCAGCTGTGGCAGTCGCCCGAAGGCGGTGCCTGCGAACATTCGTCTTGTTGCGAAAAAACGCAGGCCGGGATCGATTACACTGGTTGCACATTCTACCTGCAACCGGTAAACTGTCAAGAGCATTTTGAGAAAAAATCTGGAGGAGCACCATGCCCGTCATTCTTGGTCTCGACATCGGCTCCAACTCGGTCGGATCGGCCTGGGTTAACACGGATGAGTGGCAAATCCACCTCGGGGTCAGTGTGTTTCCCGCCGGCGTTGATGAGCAAGAGAACAAACGCGGCGCCCCAAAAAACCAAGCCCGCCGGGAGAAACGCTCCCAGCGACGGAATATCGCCCGCCGGGCCGGAAGAAAACGCCACCTCCGCCGACTCCTGACCCAAGCGGGCCTCCTGCCAGACAAACCCGCCAACCTTCAAGCCTTGTTCGACACCAACCCCTGGCAACTGCGCCGCGAGGGGCTATCGCGCCCCTTGACGCCCCACGAGTTCGGACGCGTCCTGGTCCACCTCAACCAGCGACGCGGGGCGGTGGGCATCGAAACCGACCCGGAAGATCCCGAGGAGGGCAAAGTCAAGGAAGGAATCGATCGTCTCAATGCCCTCCTGCGAGAGCGAGGGTCCCAGACGTTCGGCCAACTGATGGCCGACCTCATGGACGAACGGCGACAGCACGACCCCGAGACCGGGGTGGCCTGGCACGAGCCTGTCCGCAATCGCCAGTACCGCATCGATGAAACCCAGCAACTCTACGCCGACCGACCTCGCATCCAGCAGGAGTTCTCAACGCTCTGGGATCGCCAGAAGACCCTGGGGGGACCACTGGCCGCGATCCTCACCGATGACCTCAGAAAGCAGCTTGACGACAAAGACGAGGATCAAACCTGGCGGCACCGGGGTATCCTCTTCGGCCAGCGGCGTACCTACTGGGATACAGGCACGCTGGGCCGATGCGACCTCGAACCAACCGAACGCTGCCTGCCCCTGGCCGATATGTACGCCCAGGAGTTCCGCGTGATTGAAACCGTCAACAACATCCGCATCGCCAGACGCGGGGAGGCCGAACGGACTTTGACGACCGAGGAACGCCACAAGGTCATCGACGCCTTGCGGCAGCAGAAGACCGGATCGACAGCCACAGTCCGCAAGGCGTTGGATATCCACAAAAAAGCGGTCAAGGAGTTCTACTCACTCAACCTCGAACGCGACGAGGGCCGCGAGATCAACACCGACTGGTTCTACCGGGAGATCGTGCATGGGGTCTTCGGCGAACCTCGCTGGATCCAGATGGATGAACGAGGCCGCGAGTCGGTCAACCGGGCGATACTCAAGTTCGACCCGGATACCAAGGAACACGAACCGCGGCTTCGCGCTGGCGCCGCCCAGTGGTGGGGGCTGGACGCCGAAGCCGTCGATCGTTTCATCGCCGCCTGGAAGAGCCGCCCCAAACTGGAGAAACGCCTCAAGCTCTCTCGCCGGGCGATCCGCAATCTGCTTCCCTACATGAACGCCTTCGATGAAGAGAACCAACGCTGGCCTACGCAGATCGAGGCCCGCGAGGCCTTCGCCCGAGACCCCAACGCCACCGACCGCACGACGGGACAACCAGCCACCCCCAGCCAGCAGGAGCGCTACGCTCTGGGAGCCAAGCCCGTCACCAGCGCGGACCGCCGATACATCCGCAAGCACGAAGAGCCCATTCCGCCCGCCCCCATGCTCAGCAACCCCGTGGTGCGCAAGGCGATCCACGAGGTCCGCCGGCATCTGATCGCCTGGTGGCGCCGGTTCGGCCGGGCACCGGATCGCATCGTGATCGAGTACGTGCGCTCCGCCACCCAGCCGGAGAAAGTCCGCAACGAAACCCTGGCCCGCAATCGTCGGCGCGAGGGCATCCGCAAACGGATCATTGAGCAATTCGACCTCGCGACGCTCTCGCGGAATCAACAGTCGCGGGCGGTGGAGCGGGTGCTGCTGTGCCGCCAGCAGGGCGGCATCTGCGCCTACACAGGGGATCCCATCAGCGAGAAGACCGCCGCCGAGGGCCGCGACGTCGAGACGGATCACATCGTGCCTAAGAGCCGATCGCAGGACAACGGACTGAACAACAAAGTACTGGTCACTCGCGAGGCCAATCGCGGCAAAGGCAACCAGACCCTCAGTGAATGGATGAGCCCCCAGCAATTCGCGGACATGGAGCAGCGACTGCAGCACCTCGACAAGGGACAGGGTGCGGATGACTACTTCAGTAAAAAAGATTGCGGTCGGAAGTGGGAAAACCTCCACCGCGAGGCTCCGACGACCGAGAACTTCCTGAACTCCCAGTTTACCGATACCGCCTACGCCGCCAAACAAGTCGGCCAGTGGCTTCGCGAAGTACTCTACGACGGCGAGCGTGACGGCCAAAGGCACGTTCTCACCACCAAGGGCTCATACACCTCCATCCTGCGCAATGACTGGGGCTTGTCCGAAAGCGACCTCGACCGGCAATGGCATGAAATCACCGAACCCGACGAGAACGAGGGCGACAACCAGTCTCGCCGAGCACGCAAGGAAAAGAACAAGAACCGCGCCGACCACCTCCACCACGCCATCGACGCGGTGTGTATCGCCTTCGCCCCCGACGAACTCCAACAACTCGCATGGTCGGCCCAGAAACAGGAAATCGCCCGCGCCCAATTGGGCTACTGGCCCCGCCGCAAAGCCCTGCCGCCCCCCTGGCCCCCTCTCCCGGATAACCCAACGGACGAACAATTCCAGGAGGCCGTCGCAACCTTCCGCCAACAGGTCCTCGCCGCCGCACAGCAGGTCACAGTATCCCATCGACCCGTGAAACGAAAAATAACCGGACGGTTCCACGAGGAAACCGCTTATGGTCCCGTGGCCGGCCGACTGCCTCGCCATCGAACCGAAGATGCGTCGACACTGTTCACCAATCGTATTC
>JAAYDF010000144.1 GCA_012729395.1 Phycisphaerae bacterium | reverse complement strand
TAGACAATGCCCATGGTGCTGACAAACATCTCACGAGCGGCGAAACTCCCAATCAGGCCGATGCCGATCTCCCAGTTGAAGCCCAGCGGACGGATGGCGGGTTCCATCAGGAGGCCCAGGCGGCCGGCCAAGCTGTGACGGATGAAATCCGCGCTCGCCCGTTGGGCCAGCTCCGCCAACTGATCCGTGCGTTCCACCTCGTCAACGATCGTCGTGGTCAGCCTCTCCCGCTCTGCCTTATAACGCTGGGCGATCTCCTTGCTACGCGGAAACGTGGTCATGAACCACAGCAGGATGGTCATCGCCAGGATGATCGTCCCCGCCCGCGTCAGGAAGAGCTTGCTGCGGTCCCACATCACCCAGAGCACCGATCGCAGGTGCGGGAGCCGGTAGGGCGGCAGTTCAATGATGAAGCCCGGGGCCGGCCCACGGAGAAGTGTCCCCTTGAGCACACGGGCGACCACGAACGCCGTCACGATACCCAGCCCGTACATCGTGAACATCACCCCGGCCTTGGCGGTCGCGCCCAGCGGCAGGGCGGCGGCGATCAGCAGGGTGTAGACCGGCAGGCGGGCACTGCAACTCATCAGCGGAGCAACCAGAATCGTCGTCAACCGGTCGCGCGGATTCTCGATCGTGCGGGCCGCCAGAATGCCAGGGATCGCGCAGGCGTGCGAAGACAGTAACGGGATGAAGCTCTTACCGTGCAGCCCCACCCGGCTCATCAGCCGGTTCATCAGGAACGCCGCTCGGGCCATGTAGCCGGAATCCTCGAGCAGGGCCAGGAATAGAAACAGAATGCAGATCTGCGGGAAAAAAGCCACCACTGCCCCGACGCCCGCGACCACACCGTCGCGCAGCAGATCGCGAAGCAAGCCCGGCGACACCTTCGCGGTGATCTGGTTTTGCAGCCAGCCGATGCCCTCCTGGATATACCCCATGAGCGGCTCGGCCAGGGCGAAGACGCCGTAGAACAGCGCGCCCATGACCAACGCGAAGCACAGCTTGCCCCACACGCGGTGGGTGAGCACTTGGTCAATGCGATCATTCATCGACCGCTTCTGTTCGACACTGCGATTGAGGCAGTCATCCACGATCTCGCGCAACCATGCGTAACGTCGGGCCGTCAATTCGAAGGTGACGTCCTCGCCACATTCGCGAGCCAATCGCTCCTGAGCCTCGTGCACCGCGAGCCGCAGCGGTGCCTCAGGATCGCCATCGCCGGCCTTGGAATCCTCGCTCAGCAACAACAGGGCGGCTCCGTCGGCGGATCGTTCGTCCGCGTACCCGCGTTCGCGCACCAACGCAGCGATTTGCCTGACCTCTCGCTCGGCAGATTCGCTCAAGGTCCACGCTCGCCGTCGAGGTGGAGAGGGTGCGTCTGAAAGGCATGCGGCTTCGAGCGATTCCCGAACGGCGTTCATCCCTTGACCTCGCGGCCCAATCGTCGGGATGACCGGCACGCCAAGCCGGCTGGATAGCTTGTCGAGATCCAGTTGATGGCCCGCCTGCTTCAGCAGATCCATCATGTTACACGCCAATACGGTGGGGAGACCTAGCTCGATGATCTGAGAAGCCAGGAAAAGGTTCCGCTCCAGCGCGGTGGCGTCGGCCACCAATAGCACCGCGTCCGGGCGGGGGGTATCCGCCGCTCGGCCGAGTAAGATGTCCTGGCTGATAGCCTCATCCGGACTGCGGGCCGACAGGCTGTAGATCCCCGGCAAATCCAGGAGACGAATCGGGCTGTCGCCGAAAAGATTCGCCTCCCGCTTCTCAACGGTGACGCCCGGGTAGTTGCCGACCTTGTGCCGGAGACCGGTGAGCGCGTTGAACAACGTGGTCTTGCCACAGTTGGGATTGCCGGCGACGGCAACGTGGAAAACTCGCTGATGGCATGGGGCAAAGCGGGCTGCGGCCTGGCTGTCAGTCACGACACTACGCGATCCTGCTGTGGAGAGGCGCTAAAGGTTCAACCAGGACGCCGTTGGCAATGCGCCGGCACAGACCGAAGCGACACTCGCCCACCTGACAGATCATGGGGTCGTGATTGCTCAGCAGGCGAACCGTCCGGCCCTCCAGGAGACCCAGTTCGCGAAGACGCTGTGTATGGCAGGCCTCGTAGGTTTTCACGGACCGAATCCGCAAATCCTGACCCAACTGGGCGGAAGCCAGCGGCAAGCAACCCATTCGCATTGAAGCCACGCTCCTACAGTCTTGTCTCGTTGCCTCGATCCCTTGGCCCGAGGAGGAAATCGGTCAGTTCGGGGGCACACTCAAGGCTATAACTGAGACTCAATCTCGATTAGCTGACTACTATAGCAGACGTACGCTTTGGGTGTCAAGCGCTTGGGCTGGGTTTTTGCCCTACTTGGTCTGATCTCGCGGTGGTAGGGCGCGGAACGCCCCGCGAGGGCGAGTCAGGAGGGGCGGTGAGTGGCGCCATCGCCGCCCGAGCCGGAGCCCGACTTGGCATGACTCAACCGTAGCTTCATCAGCCTGCCCACCTTGAACTTGACGGTCCGCTTGGACGGAACGGACACCCGCTCGAGTGTTTTGGGGTTTTGGGCCGTGCGGGCCGCCCGTTGCTTGCTCTCGAACACACCGAAGTCCCGAAACTCCAAGCGGTTACCTTGGCCCAATTCGTCGATGATCTCGTCCAGGAAGCTCTGGACGATGCGTTTGACGACGATGCGCTTGTGGGATGATTTCTCGGCAATACGGTCGATGAGTTCTTTCTTGGTGATTGTTTGCATCTCACGCCTCGGCATAAACCGCTGCAGGGCCTTAAATTGCGACCTCGCCTCAGGCTACTCCTACGACCTGGACCGCTTCGCCAGAGCCCTTCGCCTTGCCCTCAGAAATGTGCCCGTCCGGAGAGGGCTTCCCAAGGCTCACGGCACGTCCCGGAAGAGCCGCGGGGAACGTCTTGCCGCAGGCTCGCCGACGCACGCAAGTTATCCTACCGCAATGAGTTTCGGCAATCAAGCCCTTTTTTGGCCACCGTTTCTCGTCGCATGTCCAGCCGGGGATAGGGCCAAGGGACGCGGACGCCGGCCGGTCCACGCGAACAGGGTATCGAACGCGTGGTTGCGGCTTGCCTGGTGTGTGCAACTACCGTGCCTGTAAAATGTTGCGGCAGGAAGGGCGCAAAAAAATGACCAAGCACAGACTGCATGGCGCAAACCCGTGCTTGGTCGGGAGAGAGAGAGTCCCAGTTCGAGCTGCCCACATCGGACGGCTCGCCTCCCCCGAGTCAAGCCGGGGTTACTTTGGGCAGTAACCCAAGCTTGAGAGGGAGAGAGAATCCCACCCCAGGCCGATGGTTGGTCACCTCGGCCCATCTTCTATTCCATCCGGGCGGCATCTTGCCACCGCGTCCATCACGCTCGGCTTTTATCCGAGCTCCGAGCTGTCACCTTGGGGCGACAGATGGTCATCAATACCCCAGGCTTGGGTTGTTGGGGGACTTTCGTCGACGCTAACCCGAGCCTGGGAGGGAGAGAGAGAGGTTTGGAACTGCTTCCGGGCCCATTGGGCCAAGAAGCGAGGCGTTATTCCTCTCACGAACGACCCTCGGCGTTCGTGAGATCCTCCAGCTTCGGGAGCGAATCCCTGATTCGCTCACGGGTCGCCGCCTCCCAGAAAGGCGACCTTCGCTACAGTTCCCAGGCGAGGGTTGCTACAAAGCAGCAACCCAAGCCTGGGAGTTAGAAGAAGAAGCCCGACGCACCTGCTTCCGTCCGCAGGCTTTTCCCCACCTGCTTGACCCCTCCAGCGGCCGGAAACCCCCGGCCCCCTCACGGGGACCGCTTTTCCCCGACAGTCAGTGCGGTCGGACAACTCCCTCGAGAGCACTTTCAGGACAGGACACCCGCTCGCCGGTTTCAGCCGCCCGTGGTTCGTCGGGCACAGCCCGCAGGCATTCTACGGGGACAATCAGCGGAGAGTGGATACCCTGTACCTCCATGATCGCAAATCTGTTCGTCTCCTCACCGTGATCGCTGAGGAAGACGATCTGTCCAGCCACCTCCAGGTCCGGCGTGATACGCTCCAGGGCCTCGCGAGGCTCCGGGCAGATCACATCTGCCAACCTGAACCGGCACCATTTTTGTTGGTGCTTGCTCACGGTACTTTTCCTAACCTCCTACGGAATACTACGGCAGGTGTCATGCCAGGCGGGCAGCCGGGGGGCGAAAACATCTCGGTAAATCGTAACTGGTGTATAGGCGTGAGGTTGCGCATGGGGCGACAAAGGACAGCAGACGCGTATCGGCGATGCGAGGACAGGGGGGTGTGCAATGCTTGGCGCATGGTGGGCGAGTTCGCGATCGAGACCAGGCTCTCGGGGGGCAAGAGGCGACGGTGTGGCCGCGAGATCGTCCGGAAAGGGCGTGTGCGGCGAATGGCGCGCGTGTGCGAAGAGTTGCGCAGACGCGGCTTTTGCCATTGTTCGTTTGGCCCGCGGATGGCGAGTTACGCCCAAAGTGGTTCACAGGGCTCGGCTGACCAAGTGGGTGACGATGCCTTGGATGGAGAACTCGCGGGTGTCGTCGATGACGATGGGCGGGGTCTCTGGGTTGTCTCCGCGCAGGATGATGAGGGCGGTGTCCTGGCGGCGCTCCACGGAGACGCGTTTGAGTGTGGGGTTGCCGTCGACGAGGCAGGCACAGATGCGGCCCTGGACGTGGGCGGGGTTGACCTCGGGGCGGTACTCGACGAGGACGAGGTCGTCGGGTTTGAGGGTGGGCTCCATGGAGTCGAAGCTGAGTCGCAGGCAGTAACGGTTGGGGCTCCACAGGTGACGGAGCACGGGGAACATCTCCATCTGCTCTTGGGTTTGAGTGGGGGGGCCTGCGGGGATGGTGCCGAAGAGCGGTAGCTCACGGGTGATGAGCGGCTGGGGCGTGTCGTGGTCCGGTCCTTCGCCGATGATCACCGCGGGGGGCAGATCGAGAGCCAAGGCGATGGCGTGGATGGACTGAGGCGAGGGCTTGCGTCGGCCCCTTTCGATCTCGCTGAGGAAGCCCTGGTTGACCTTGGCCTTGCGGGCCAGAGCGGTCTGGTTGAGGCCGGCCTTTTGGCGGTAGTAGCGGATCCGCTGACCGATGTGGCCGCGAAAGGCAGCAGGTTCGTCGAGGCGAGGCGGCATGGGTGTATATTATGCCGTTCCCGGCAGGGTGGTGCCAATAGACAGGCTAGTGACGCGTATGTGCGGGGTTCATCCACCGAACCTTGGCGGCTGGCGGGGCTGGCACGCGGATGAGACCTGCCCCGAAACAGAAGATGCACCCTATTCGCGGGGGCGAACGCACCCGTGGACTTGCGTCCACGGCTCGATTGGATGCACCCGTGGGGTCGCGTCCACGGCTCGATTGACAGCGTAGCGAAGAGGACTTGATTGAACGCGATGGGAGGGGGGAACGCTGGGGGTGGAATGGGAATTGCGGATTGGCGATCTCAGATTCCAGAGCGGGAGGCGGAAAATGGATTGGTGGATCGGAGGTCTGCGGCGACAAACGCGAGGCCGGAGAGTCGCGAGATCGAGGACGCGAGGTTGGGCGGTTGGACGATCGGCGATGCGAGGTTGGGCGGTTGGACGATCGGCGATGCGAGGTTGGGCGGTTGTGAGATCGGGGATGCGAGATCGAAGTCGCGGGATCGCGGACTGGGGTTACTGGCCCATTGCACGGATGCGGGACTGGAGTGAGCCGATGCGGGTGACGCGGAGGCCGAAGTTCTCGGTGACTTTGACGGCTTGCCCTTGGCCAATGCACTTGTTGTTGATGATGAGGTCGAGGTCGCTGTCGGCGGGTTTCTCGAACTCGATGATGGCTCCGGTGCTGAGGCCGATGATCTCGGAAAGGGGCATGGTTCGGCGAGCCAACTGCACGATGATGGGGACCTTGAGATGGAGGAGGCGATCGAGGTTGGTGTACGACCTCGGGGGCGTCGGGGCGGCCGGAGGAGTCGCGGCGGTGGGCTGGTCCGTAGGGGCATGGTCGGCGCGACGTGGGGGCTCGGCCTGGGACACGGCGACGGCGGCGTCGTCGTCAGTGGTTTCATCACCGACGATCTCGGCGACGGCCTCGTCGGCGAGGGCGTTTACCTCGGCCAGCAGGGCATCAATATCTTCCTGGCTCTCAGGCATCCGCGGTAGCTCCTGCGCGGGGACCGGGCGACCCCCTGGGAGTTATCGGCCGATCAGGTGCGGGACTTGACCTTGTGGGCTGCTTACTCGGGGCAAGTGATGCGGGCGCAAATCATCGCTCCCTCGGCGTCGGCGGTTTCGTCATTGCCGGCGGTGGTCTGGACGGGGACGAGCTTGACGCGGTCGCCGTCGCGTGTGGCGAGGTAGGTCAGCGTTTCCGGGCTGCTGAATTGGTTTCGGAGTGCCTGTTGCTGTTGGGCATCATAAGGCAGGCCGATGGCGAGGTAGTCAGCGAACATCTGTTCGAGGTCGGCGGGCAGCGTGTAAGTTTTTCCGGTGATGGGGTCGCTGGTTCGCGTGGTGGTGACCTGGAAGAGCAGGCGGTTGGCCGCGGCGAGGGAGAAGGTGCCCTCCTGGGATCTTGCGGTGGCGAACGCCTGGGTGAGCATACGAGCGTAGGTCTGGCAGGTCGCCTGCCCGGTGGCGGTATCGAAGCTGAAGAACTCGTAGGTTTCCCAGGTTGGAGTGCCGGGTGGTGGGTCGGTTGAGTCCGGTGGAGCGGTGTGGATCCGGTAGGCTGCCCAGCAGTCGTGCAGGCCGGCCAGGTCGTCCACGACGGTTCCGGGCTCGACGGCGAACATGGGATCGTTGGGGCCGATCTCGATCGCGTCACTGCCGGCAATAATCGCGGCGAGTGGCTCGGGGATCTCCGGGTCATAGAAGGTCGGGGTTGCCGGGGCGCACGCCAAGTGCAACAGGGCGATGGTCGCCGTGAGCCCTATGACGATTGGGGCTCTGGGGCGGGAAAACCGCGTCTGCATTGTTTCTCCTTTCAGGTCGAGTCTCGGTGGAGAATACGGGGTTCGCATACCCGTCTCCTGTGCGCCTGACCGCCCTGGCAGAAACTGTCAGATCTGCCCAATGATGAGGCAAGCGTTGTGGCCGCCGAAGCCGAAGGAGTTGCTCATCACTCGGCGGACCTTGACCTCACGGGCCTGGTTGGGAACGTAATCCAGATCGCAGGCGGGATCGGGATTCTCCAGGTTGATCGTGGGTGGCAAGACGCCGTTCTGGATGGCCTTGACGCAGGCGATGAGCTCGATACCGCCGCTGGCTCCGAGCAGGTGTCCGGTGGCGGATTTGGTGCTGCTGACGGGGATCTTGGCAGCGGCGGACCCGAGAGCCAGCTTGATAGCCTGGGTTTCGGCGATGTCGCCGAGGACGGTGCTGGTTCCGTGGGCGTTGATGTAGTCGATCTGCTCGGGGTTGAGGCCCGCGTCCTGGATACATCGTTTCATGGCGAAGGCGGGTCCTGTACCGGTTTCGTCGGGTTGGGTGATATGCCCGCCGTCGGTGCTGAGGCCGGCCCCGAGAACCTCGGCGTAGATGCGAGCAGACCGTTTGCGGGCGTGTTCGTATTCTTCAAAGATGAGAACGCCCGCTCCCTCGCTGATGATGAACCCGTCGCGGTCGCGGTCGAAAGGTCTGCTTGCGTGCAGCGGGTCGTCGTTTCGAGTGCTCAGGGCGTGCATGGCGTTGAACGCGCCGACGCTGATCTCGATGACGGCGGCTTCACTGCCGCCGGTGATGAGGACGTCGGCGTCACCGCGGCGGATGCAGGCGAGGGCGTCGGCCATGGCGTTGGAGGCGGAAGCGCACGCGGTCGCGACGGCGCTGCTGGGCCCGCGCGTACCGAAGTGGATGGCGATGTTCCCGCTTCCGGCGTTGACCATAAGCTTAGGGATGGTGAAGGCGGAGATCTTCGATGGCCCCTTTTGGATGAGGCGGAGGTACTGAGTCTGGAGTTCGAAGATACCGCCGATGCCCGACCCGATGATCACACCGACCCGGAAGAGGTCCATGGCGCCCAGGTCGATGCCACTGTCGCGAACGGCGTCGATAGCACCGGCGAGGGCGAACTGGGCGAAGCGGTCGATGCGTTTGCATGCCTTGGCTTCGATCCACCGTGTGGGATCGAAGTTGCGGCATTCTCCGGCGATCTTGGTGTCATACTGTGTAGTGTCGAACTGGGTAAGCGGACCAACCCCGGACCGGCCAGACACAAGCCCTTCCCAGTACTCATCGACGGTGCTGCCGAGGGGGGTGATCGCCCCCATGCCCGTGATGACAACGCGTCGTTTGCCCATGAACAACCTACTCCCCTGCAGAACACAATCGGGCGAGGAAGCGCGGGACGCGGACTCGCACCGGTCCATTCTCGCCCGTATCACCATGCCCTGCGTCAGATGGGCCTGCTGGCCGGCATCTTTCGCACCATTCAACGGAAACGGTCCCGGCGTGTAGGGAGCCCGATGGAGATCGGCACCGCCGTCCGCCGAGTTGTACCGACCGATCCGCCTCAGCTCTTGTTCTGCTGGGCGACGATGTAGTCGACCACCTGACCGACGGTCTTGATTTTCTCCGCCTCCTCATCGGGGATGCTCATGTCGAAGTTGTCTTCAAACTCCATGACCAGTTCAACGATGTCAAGGGAGTCCGCGTTCAAGTCGTTGATGAACGAAGTTTCTCTCGTGATCTCGGCCTTGTTGATGGCCATTTGCTCGCTGACGATCGTCAACACCTTGTCTTCAATTGCCTCAGGGGTCACCAGGACATCCTCCTATGTTGTGCCTGTATGTTTGTCCGTGAAAGCCGTTTGGGTCCCCACGGCAGGGGAAACACCCAGACCGGCATACCTGTTTGACGAAGGGCGGTGGTCCGCCGCTTCACATGCTCAGTCCTCCGTCCACCGCGAGGGTTTGCCCAGTGATGTAGCCGGCCGCGGGTGAGGCCAGGAAGGCCACCGCGCCGGCGATATCGTCGGGCTCACCAAACTTCTGGCAAGGGATCAGCGGCTTGAGACTCTCCTTGTACTTGTCCGGCAGCACAGCGGTCATATCCGTGGCGATGAAGCCAGGGGCCACTACATTACAGGTCACGTTGCGTCGGGCCAACTCCTTCGCCACGGTTTTGCTGAAGCCCATGAGGGCGGCTTTCGTGGCGGCGTAGTTGCTCTGGCCCGGGTTGCCCATGATACCGGAAACGCTGCCGATGTTAACGATACGACCGTAACGCCCCCGTACCATGTAACGGCTGACGGAACGGGTCAGCCAGAAGACGGACCGGAGGTTCGTCGTGAGAACGATCTCGAAATCCTCGTCCTCCATGTTGAGCAAGAGGCCGTCGCGGGTGATACCGGCGTTGTTGACGAGAATATCGATGCGGTTGAATTCCTCGGCCACCTGTTCGACGAAGGCGTCGACATCAACTCGCTGACTGAGATCGAGTACGCGGGGAACGATGGTGCCCGAGATCTTGGCCTGACTGGCCTCCTGGGCGAGGTTGGCCAGTCTCTCTTGTGAGCGGGCAACGGCGACGACGGTGGCGGATTGCGACGCCAACTTGAGGGCGATGGCCCGCCCGATGCCACGGCTGGCACCTGTGACGATGGCTATTTGGTTGGCCAGGGGCATGAGCTATTCCTTCTGCTGAGTCTGCTTACCTTGGTTTTCCTTGACATCGCGAGCCGTTCCCCGTCAACGGGACGCGGACGCGTATTGCTCCAGACTTTCGGCCGTGCTGAGGTTCACGACCGGGGTCTTCCGCGAGATTTTCTTCATCAGGCCGGCCAAGACCCGGCCTGGGCCGATCTCGATAAACTGCTCCACGCCTTCCCCCAGCAATCGCTCCATGGAGGCCTGCCAGCGAACCGGGTGGGTCAACTGGTCGGTCAGCCATTGCCGAATAGTACCGGCATCGGTGTGGTTTCTGCAATTAACGTTAGCCACGACCGGCACCTGGGGGGTTTCGAGGGGGGTGTCAGCCAGGACGGTTGCGAGGCCGTCGGCGGCCGGCTGCATGATCGGCGAATGGAAGGCCCCGGCGACCTTAAGGGGGATAGCTCGCCCGCCCGCCTGCTCGACAAGCGGGAGAATACGCTCGCAGGCCTCGCGTGAACCCGACACCACGATCTGCCCGGGGCAGTTGTAGTTGGCCGGCACCAGGACCACTTCCGGGGGCAATTCCGCCAGGACGGTTTGGCAGAGTGTCTCGACGGCATCGGGGGCGAGGCCCATGATGCTGACCATACCGCTGGCGACGGCTGTCGCGGCCGCCTGCATGAGTTCACCTCGCCGCCGGACGAGTTGCAGTCCCGCCTCGAAGGTCATGCACCCCGCCGCGTGGAGGGCGGTATATTCCCCGAGACTCAGGCCTGCCATAGCGACAGGGTTCTCGGGGAGATCACGACCTTCATTGAAGGCCCGCCAGATGGCGACGCTGGAGGTGTAGATGGCGGGCTGTTGGATATCCGTACGCTCGAGCTGGTCAGCGGGGCCTTCGAAGCAGAGCTTTCGCAGGTCATAGCCCAGCACCTCGTTGGCCTGGGCGAAGGTTTGGGCGGCGACCGGCCAACGGTCGGCGATATCCTTGCCCATCCCCACGGATTGGGCGCCTTGTCCGGTGAACAGGATGGCGGTCTGTGGCATCGCTGGTGATCCCGTTTTCTGGGGGCTCCGGCACACATCGAGGAGCCGTTCCTTTACGTTTACAGTCGCAACAGGGCCGAGGCCCAGGTCAGGCCTCCACCAAACCCGGCCAGTATGACCCAATCGCCTTTGCGTGCCCGGCCCTGATTGACGACCTCTTCAAGCGCCAGGGGGATGGATGCGGCCGAGGTGTTCCCGCATCGGTCGATGTTGAGGGCCACCTTCTCTATGGGGATCTTGAGCTTGTGGGCGGCGGACTCGATGATCCGGGCGTTGGATTGGTGGGGGATGACCATGGCGAGGTCATCGGCGGTCAGCCCGACGCGAGTCATCGCCCCCTGGATGACCTCCTGCATTTTGCTGACGGCGAACTTGTAGACCTCGCGGCCCTGCATCTTGAGGTAGTGCAATCGTTGCTCGACCGTCCGAGCTGAGGCCGGCTCGCGGGAGCCGCCCGCGGGAACCCAGATCAACTCCGCTCCACCGCCGTTAGCCCCGAGCAGATGGTCGTAGACTCCGCCAATGTCGTCGTCGGCGGGGCCAAGGACGGCTGCACCGGCACCATCCCCAAGGAGGATGCAGATCCCGCGGTCCTGAAAATCGGTGATGGTGGACATGGCCTCGGCACCGACGACGAGGACGTGTCGGTACTGACCGGAAGCCATCAGGTGGACCGCACAGACGTAGCCGTAGACGAATCCGCTGCACGCGGCAGACAGATCGAACGCCGGAATGTGCCCACAGCCCAGCTCGCGCTGCAGGAAGCAGGCAGTAGCGGGAATGGGGGTGTAAGGCGTACTGGTGGCGACGATGATCAGGTCCAGGTCGGCGGGGGTGAGTTTGGCCTTTTCAAGGGCTATCTTCGAGGCGGTCAGGGCGAGTGTGAGCGTGTTCTCGCCTTCGCCGCAGATGCGTCGTTCACGGATGCCGGTTCGGGTCTGAATCCATTCGTCCGAGGTGTCGAGGAACTTCTCGAAGTCGGCGTTGGTCATGACCCGGTGGGGTAGGGCGGTGCCCAGACCCTGGATAACGAAGGGAAGTCGCTGTTTCTTCATGGCGTAGTAACTTCTTACTGACTCGCTTGGCTGACGGCGGCAGGTTCCTTGGCCAGCTCTGCTGCGATGATTGTGTTCAGGTCGCTTTCGAGGTACTCGGTAGCCACCCGGACGGCGTTGCGGATGGCGAAACAGTTGCTGCTGCCGTGGCAGATGATGCAGGTCCCGTCAACGCCGAGGAGAGGGGCTCCGCCGTACTCGGAGTAGTCGTGATTAGCCCAGACCCGCTTGACGACCGGCTCGAAGCTCTTGGCCAGTTCCGGGCTGGCCAGGAAGATCTCCTTGGAGATGATCTTGAAGAGGCCCTCGGCCAGTCCTTCGATGAGCTTGAGGGCGATGTTGCCGACGAAGCCGTCACAGATGACGACGTCACAACCGCCGCGGAACAGGTCGCGGCCCTCGAAGTTGCCCACGAAGTTGATGCTGGGGCTGACGCGGAGCAACTCGTGAGCCTGCCTCACGAGGGTGGTGCCCTTGGCGTCTTCCTCGCCGACGGAGAGCAGGGCCACGCGTGGGCGGTCGACTTTCAGCACATAGCGGGCATAAGCCCCGGCGGTGATGGCGTACTGCAGCAAGTGATGGGGTTTAGGGGTAATGTTGGCGCCGGCGTCGCACAAGACGATGGGGCCGTAGAATGACGGCAGCACCACGGCGACGCCCGGGCGGGAGACGCCCGGCAGGAGCTTCATGCGTAGCTGCGAAGCCGCGGCAAAAGCTCCGGTATTGCCCGCGCTGATGACGGCGTCGAGTTGGCCCTCTCCGGCCATCTTGACCATTCGGCAGATGGAGGAGTCTTTTTTGGTGCGGACGGCCTCGACGGGGGATTCGTTCATCCCGATGACTTCGGTGGTATGGACGATGCTGATGGGGCCGTCATAGGGGGCGAGGCGGGCCAGCTCCATCTGGATGGCCTGTTGATCCCCGATGAGCACCACCTCGTGGCCGTTCAGCGAAGGCAGAGCTTCCACGACACCGCGAATGATCTCCCGCGGTGCGTAGTCTCCGCCCATGGCATCGACGCCGATACGCATGGCGATTAGCTCTCCTGCTCCTTGAGGGGCAGGGCGACGCGACCGGTGACGTACCCACAGTTTTCGCAGGCAGCGTGGGGTCGTTTGGCGACGCCGCATTTGGGACAGGCGACCAAATTGGGCTTGCACAGGGCGTGATGCGAGCGACGTTGTCGCTTGCGGGCCTTGGGGGTTTTACGGACAGGTAACATGCGGTTCCCCAGTAAGCGTTTGGAGCTTCGGTTGCGGTCGGCACCGTCGCCGCCGGGTGGGAAGCTCAGACCAAGGGCCGGCTGTGCCGGCGGTTTTCCATCAAAGAAGAGGCTTGCAATGGTCGGCGCCGCGCTGGGTGCCGCTAATGCAAGCCTCTTGGCGCAACTGGCGGAGGATAACGATCTTAGCTGTATCTGTCAAGCGGCGGGGCGAGGGCGTTCGGCGAATGGACGGATGTCAGGGCGGAATGCGGGAAGCGGCGGCGATACCGGACGTGCTTGGTGTTCGTAATCCTTTGCTGCTGCGGATGTTGGGGGCGATCGAGTGTCAGCGGCGAAGCTCAGGCGCTCTCGCGTCCGGCCTTGAATTGCTGGACGGCCTCGCATTGTTCGGGGTCGCAGCAGCAGATATCGCGGATGTATTCGTAGTAGACATCGCGATCCATGCCGAACTCGGCTCGCAGGGAGCAGCGGAGGGCGATGCGAGGTCTTGTCCGGACGCCGACGCCCAGGATGGTGGATTGGATGTAGACTTGGTTCTTACCCGCGAAGCACTTCATGTCGCGATTCAAAGTGCTCTCGAGGACGGAGAGGTTGCTGTTGAGTTCCTCTTGGGTGATGGGCCTGGGCCCCTCGAGTTCGGCGGCTCTGTTCTTGAGGGCGTTCTCGATGGCCTGGTTGATTTCATGTTCGCTGACGGGGTATTCGAGGAGGCCCTTGGCGCCGAGTTTCATCAACAAGGGTTGGGCGACGCCGCCGCCGGCGGAGACAACGACAATCACGGGGATGCGGACGGTGTTCTCTCGCAGGAAGTGCAGGAGGCGGGCCCCCTCTTTCTTCTTGCGGTCGTGGCCGACGATGATGACGTCGGGGTTGAGCTTGGTGATTGATTTGACGCCCTTGACCAAGTTGTTGATGGCTGCGAATTCGTGCCGTTTCTGCAGGGCGGAGGCCAAGCTGCGAAGGATCATATCGTCGTGGTGAATAAGCAGTACCCGGGCCATGGACTCAGCTCCCACTTTTGCTCTGCGCCCAGGCAGTGTTGACCGCTGGGGAGACCGGGAAGCCCGGCAGGCGCGGCAGAGGAAACTTCCTGACTTGCCCTATTGTACCCATGCCCAAGTGGGAGGGCAACCGGTTGGGCTCCCTGTAGCGGAATTGCGTGCTGGCGTACGGGGCGTTCAATCGTCGCCGGGATCGAGGACGGCCATGAAGGCCTCCTGGGGGATGGTGACTTGGCCGACCATCTTCATGCGGCGTTTGCCTTCCTTTTGTTTTTCGAGCAGTTTGCGTTTGCGGGTGACGTCGCCGCCATAGCACTTGGCGGTGACGTTTTTGCGGAGGGCCTTGATGGTCTCGCGGGCGATGACGCGGTTGCCGATGGCCGCCTGGAGGGGGACGTCGAACAAGTGGCGCTCGATTTCGGTGCGAAGTCTGCGGATCAGGGCCCGGCCGCGGCGTTCGGCTTTGTCGCGGTGGACGATGATTGAGAGGGCGTCGACCGGGGTGCCGTTGACCAGGATGTCGAGCTTGACGAGCCGGCCGGCCTCGTAGCCGACGAACTCGTAATCCATGGTGCCGTAACCGCGAGTGGCGGCCTTGAGGCGGTCGTAGAAGTCGAAGATCGTCTCGGCGAGCGGGAAGCGGTAGGTGAGCATGACCCGCTCGGGGGAGAGGTACTCGGTGCGTTGATATTGGCCTCGGCGGTCGTCGGCGATCTTCATGATTGCCCCGATGCAGTCGGCGGGGACGATCAGGCTGGCGGCGATGACGGGCTCGCGGATTTCCTCGACGGTGGAGCCGTCGGGCAGGTCGCTGGGGGAGTCGATGGTGACCACTTGGCCGCTTTTGAGCAGAATCTCGTAGTTGACCGTGGGGGCGGTCTGGACGACGTCGATGTCGGACTCGCGTTCCAGGCGTTCCTGGATGATCTTCATGTGCAGCAGGCCGAGGAAGCCGCAGCGGAATCCGAAGCTCAGGGCATCGCTGTGGACCGGGTCGAAGGAGAACGAGCTGTCGTTGAGCCAGAGCTTTTCGAGGGCCGATCGCAGCTCAGGCGCCTCGGTCATTGGGCCCGGGTAGAAGTCGCAGAAGACCATCCGCTGAGGTGGCTTGTAGCCCGGGAGGGCCTGGTCGGCGCGGGGCTCGTCGAGGGTGATGGTGTCGCCGATGTTGACGTCGTGGAGGGTCTTGATGCCCGCGACGATGTAGCCGACCTCCCCGGCAGCGATTTCGTCGACCATCCGCGGCCGGGGGCAGAACTTGCCGATCTCGCCGACTTGGTAGGTGCGCCGGGCGGCCATGAGCAGGATTCTGTCGCCGCGGTTGAGCCGGCCCTCGCGGACGCGGACGTGGCAGATGACGCCACGGTGCACGTCCGGCTTGGCGTCGTAGACCAAGGCTTGTAGCGGGGCGTCGACGTCGCCGGAGGGCGGCGGGACGCGTTCGATGATTGCCTTGAACAGCTCGGGCAGGCCGACGCCCGTCTTGGCCGAGGTGAATACTGCTTGGTCTGCGGGGATACCCACCACATGTTCGAGCTCTAGGGCAACATCCTCAGGGCGGGCGGTGGGCAGGTCGATCTTGTTGATGACCGGGATGATCTCCAGGCCCGCCTCAATGGCCAGGTAGGCGTTGGCGACGGTCTGGGCTTGGACCCCCTGGGACGCGTCCACGAGCAGGAGCACACCCTCACATGCGGCCATGGCTCGGGAGACCTCGTAGTGGAAATCGACGTGCCCGGGGGTGTCGATGAGGTTGAGCATGTACTCTCGGCCCTCGAACTCGCGGAAGACGGTGGCCCGGTTGGCCTTGATGGTGATGCCCATCTCGCGTTCGAGGTCCATGTCGTCAAGGAACTGTGCGCGCATGTCTCGCTGGGCGACGGCGTTGGTGGCGACGAGGATGCGGTCGGCCAGGGTGCTCTTGCCGTGGTCGATGTGGGCGATAATGCTGAAGTTGCGGATCAGTGTGCGGTCGAACATCCGTCAAATACGCTCCTGGGCACTGGCAACAGGTTGGCTTGATGCTTCTCTGGCAAGCTCTTTCGGCGCCTGTTGGGTCGAACCCAACTAGTTTAGCCGAGTTGTGGCAGCTGGAGAAGGGGGCAAGGAAGGTGGCGTAAAAGGTGTCAGGAACCTTTGTTTGAGGCAGAGAGCCCTCTTGTTCCAAAGGCTCTGTTCCTCAAACAAAGGTTCCTGACACCTTTTATGCTGACACCTTCACGGCTGGATTTGGGTGCCGACGCCTTTGTCGGTGAAGATTTCCAGGAGCAGGGAATGGGGGATGCGGCCGTCGATGATGTGGGCTTTTCGGGTACCGGCGTCGAGGGCCCGCAGACAGGCCTCGACCTTGGGGATCATGCCCTTGTCGATGATGCCGCGTTGCATGAGGTCGGCGATTTCCTGGCGGTTGAGGGATGGGCAGAAGGAGTCGGGGTTCTCCTTCTCAGTGCGGATGCCGTGGGTATCGGAGACCATGACGAGTTTCTCGGCGTGGACGGCGGCGGCGACGTGGCCGGCGGCGGTATCGGCGTTGACGTTGAGCTTGCCGCCGCTGTGGTCACGGGCGATGGGTGCGATGACGGGGATGGTGTCGGCCTGGCAGAGGAGCCGGAGGATCTTGGCGTTGACCTCCTGTACCTGGCCGACGCGCCCGATGTCGATTCTCCGGCCGTCATCACCGCTGAGATAGAGGCGTTGGGCGAAGAGGACGCAACTGGTCAGGCTGTGCAGGGCGAGGGCCTCGACGCCCAGACTGTTGAGGGCGTCGACGATTCGGTGGTTGATGCGGGCGCAGAGGGCCTGCTCGGCGATGGCCAGGGTGCGTTCATCGGTGTAGCGGAGGCCTTGGACGAAGACGGGTTCGAGGCCGGCCTCGTCCATGGCCTTGGAGATTTCCTTTCCGCCGCCGTGGACGATGATGGGTTGCATGCCGACGCTGTTCATGAAGACGATATCGCGGAGCAGCTCGCGTTCCGCGGCGGGGCTGTCCATGACGGATCCGCCGAGCTTGACCACGACGATCTTGCGGTCGTAGGCCTGGATATAGGGCAGTGCCTCGATAAGGACCGACGCTTTGCTGATAGCTTCCTGCACTTGAATATCACCTCGTCTGTGCCGTGTGGTTTTCCGATTCGCGGCAGACCGCCAACGTAGAAATGGGCCGGCGGCAAGTCAAGAGGCGGCGACGAGGTTGCGAGCGGGTGGGCGAGTCACCGAGCCAGTGAGCACGGCGAGGTAATGCCCGCCCCGGTGGCGGCCGTTGCGTGTGCGGGCCCCGGACGCCGGCGATTTGGCGGGTTGGCAGGCGAGCACATGCTGTGGCACGGCTCTGTGAGCAGTGCATGCGTGCGAAGCTTGGACCACGAACAAGCTCGCTCGGTCCTGACCACGGACAAGTTCGTTCGGTCCCCGATGGTTGGTGTCACGCGGTCGCCGCGGGTTTGGGGACGTCCTTGCTTGGCGGCACAAAGGCGACGGCCCGGGGGGAGCGGAGCGGGAGTCGTCGCAGGATGAAGTAGGCGGCGATGGCCATGAGCAGGATGCCAATGCTGACGGACTGCGAGATGGTCAGGCCGAAGGTGTCATGCGGATTGTCGGCGCGGATGGCTTCCTCGATGAGTCGTTGGATGGCGTAAAGGCCGAGACCGAGGGGCATGACCGTGCCGTGGCGTTTTCGCCGGTAGAAATATGTACTGGTCAGCAGGGCGAGGAGGGTCGGCCCGATGGCGCCGTATATCTGGCTGGGGTGTATGGGTTGACTTCGCAGATTCGCGTCTTGCGTGAGGGTGAGGAGTTCCTCCGGGCTGGTGTTGTGGGCGTCGAAGTGGTCGAGGAGGACGCTGATATTTTGCTGGGTGATCCGGTGGGTTTGTTCGGCTGTGGCGATGGCGTCGGGGTTACCTCCTCGGCGGGCCTGTTCGAGATTTCTGTTGGCTTGGCGGACCACGTCCTCGAGGGTTTTTCTCGGGAGTTTGAGGACTGTTCGGGTGAGGAGGGCTCCTCGGCCGCCGGGTTCGACGAAGATGAGACGGTCGGGGGCGGTGACGAGTCGGTTTTCCCACTGTCGCTGGTGAGGTGGGCTGCCGAACGGGAAGCGGACTGCCCAGGAAAGCTGTGGGGAGCAGGGTCCGCCCCAACAGCAGCCGACGGCGAAGCACCCGATGCGTCCGATGCCCATTCCCAGTAAGAGGCCCGGGGTGATCAGGTCGGCCCACAGACGGATCGAGGCCCGCTTGATCAGGAGGTAGAGGACGCAGGCGATGAAGGCCCCGATGAGTCCGCCGTAGAGTTCAGCTCCGCCGGCGGGCAGATTGAGGATTTGTTTGGGGTCATGGGCGAATTGCGATTCCCAGTAATGGATGACGTAGAAGGCTCGAGCGCCCACCATGCTGGCGATTAAGCTGATGAGCCCGAGATTGAGGGCGATGTCCGGATCGACCTTGACCCGCATGCATCGCCGGGCGGTCCACCAGGTGGCCGCCAGGAAGGAGATCATGACGATGACGCCGTAGCTGGGTACGGTGAGGTTGATGCCGGGTATCCTGAAGAGTTCTGGGTGCATGGCCAAGAAGTTAGCATCGACTTCCCCGCTCGTCCACTGTTGACGGTGTCGTTCGGCGGACCTATCGTGCGTTTCGAAGGGCAGAAGCGGCGAGGCGCTGCAGTGGCCGCCCCCCCGGTGGCGGTTGTTCGGTGTGACGGCTCCCGGCACCGGCAAGCAAGCGTGTTCGTTCCGGGACACGAACAAGTTCGTCCGGTCCGGGCCACGAACAAGTTCGTTCGGTCCGGGCCACGAACAAGTTCATTCGGTCCGGGACACGAACAGGTTCGTTCGGTCCGGGACACTGGGGGGGGCGAGGTTTTGCGGCGAACCATCAATTCGGAGATGTGTCGGTGGGCCACGGACTCTGAGTGTTCGAGAAGCGTCGTGGTCGTCGACGTCATCGGACGAAGCATCAACGCGGAGTTGGTTTGACGAACTATGAGCGTGGCGGCGACAGTGCGGCAGGGTTTGTGGTGGCTGGCTTTGGCTGGCGTACTGGCCTTGGCGTTGGTCGCGGGATTGATTGATTCGGCAGGGGCTTTGTCGCGTCACATCGGGGCGTTTCAACTTTTTTACGGCTTGGGTTTCGCGGGTTACGTGTGGTTGGTTTGGTCGCGGGCGATGGCTCGCGGCGGGGATCATCCGCAGGAGGCGGTGGTGCTGCTGACGGCGGCGATCGTCCTGCGGTTGGTGGCCTTCAGCGGTCCGAGTTCGGAGCAACTGTACCGTTACGTGTGGGAAGGGCGGGTGCAGTTGGAGGGCTGGAATCCGTACTCGGTGGCGCCGAACGATGATCAGATGGCTCATCTGCGCGACGAGCGTTGGGAGGCGGTGGTCGACCGGGATGCTACGGCGACGCAGGCCCCGCTGGCGGAGATGCTGTTTGCGGTGGTGGCGTGGGTGTACCCCGCGTGCGGGTCGATCAAGCTGGCGTTGCTGGGTTGGGAGGTGGTGTCGCTGCTGGCCTTGGCGGGGTGGGCCAGGGCGGCGGGGCGGAGTGCGGCATGGGTTGTGGTTTATGGCTTGTCGCCGCTGACTGTAGTGGCCTTCGCGATGGAGGGGCATACGGACGGGCTGATGCTGGCGTGGGTTGCGTTGGCGGGCTGGGCCTCACTCCGACGGCGGTGGTACGCGTGCGGGGTGTGTGTGGGTTTGGCGGTTTTGTCGAAGGCGATTGCGTTGGTTTTGCTGGTGTGGCTGCTGATCCGCAACCCGCGGAGTGCGTTGATGGCCTTGGCGGTCATCTTGATCGGTTACCTGCCTTACTCGGCCGCCGGTCCGGGTTTGCTGGGTTCATTCGCTGCGTACACCAGCGGGCCGCTGTTCAACAGTCTCGTCCCCCAGTGCCTGGAGTCGGTGATGAGCACCTGGTCGGCGGGTGCTTTGTGTCTGATTTTCTTCGGCAGTTACGTGCTGTGGTTGGCGACGTGCCGGCAGTTGGAGATGCACGAGTTTGGGCTGCGAGCGTTCGGAGTGATGCTGATTGTGCTGCCGGCCGTGCACTACTCGTACGTCAGTTGGGTGCTGTTGTTTGCGGTGCTGGACCTTCGTTGGCGTTGGGTGGTTTTGTCGGGGGCGATGGTGTTTTACTTCGAGGTGTGGGGTGTTCATGGGCGGACGGGCATGTATCAGATGCCCGCGATATCGGAGTTTCTGATTTGGGTTCCGCTGGTGGTTGCATGGGTGGCGGAGGAAGCTTGGCGTGCATGGGCGATCCGTGACGATCGTCGTCGGATGGCGATGCATATTATGGGGTGCGAGCGCTACCATGATGTGTGAGTCCGTTAGCGGGGGGCCTGGATTTTCGGGATCGGCAGTTCAAGGAGGGGGCGGGTCGGCGAGTCGAGGGCGGTGTTGTTTCTCGGTGTTGTCGGCGGTAGGCTGCCGACGCGTTGGGGCTGCCTCGAGGGGTGAGGCGACGGCGGGGTAGAGGTCGGGTATGTTCGGGCAGTTGAGGCCGGGTTTGATCGGCGACGGTGATTGATCGAGGCGTCGGCACATGGACAGCGAACCGCAATCGGGTGACCGTCAGTCTTCGTGTTCAGCGGGGCGGTGCGGTCGCAGGCCGTGGATGGTGTGGCTTGGCCTGGTTGCGGTGGTGGTGGTCTATGCCTGGCTGGACCATCGCAGCAACACCGTTGTGCCGGCTGCTTTCACTTGGGTGGAAGATCTCGATACGGGCCTCGCGCAGGCGGAGCGCACGAATCGTCACGTGTTGGTCAAGTTCTACGCGACATGGTGTCCGCCCTGTCGCATTCTTGACCGCGAGGTGTTCACTCGCCAGGACGTTGCAGAATCTCTGGCCAACTGGGTTCCGGTGAGCATCGACGTGGACAAGCAGGGGGCTGTGGCGGCTCGGTATGAGATATCGCGTATTCCCGTCATCCTTGCCTTGGGGGCTGACGGGCAAGTACTCGCTCGTGCTCACGGTGCGGTCTCGCCCGAGGAATTCATCCAGTTTGTCCGTGCACACGAATCGAAAGGCACGACCGGGACGAAGCCGGCGAACTGAGGTTTTCGGGCGGAGGCCGGCCAGCGGCGAAGCTGTACGCAGGCGAATCCGTAGGTCAATGAGTGAGGACTCCAGACCGCGTTGGTTGCGCGGTGTGGAGTCCTCACTTTGTTAGCTGCTCATTGGGCGTGTTGGCGCTTATTCGACCGCCTTCTTGGCCGGGCAGATTTCGCTCATGACTTTCTGGAAGAAGGCGGCGCATTGGGCAATTTCGGGCATCGAGTTCTCCCAGTTGTGTTCGTATTCGACGATGATGCAGCCCTTGAGTCCCTGGCGGTGCATTTCTACGAGGAGGGCCTTGGCGTTGGAGACGCCGGTGCCCCAAGGTACATCATGGCTGTCCTTTTTCTTTTCTTTGAGGTCTTTGAAGTGGGACCAGAGGATGCGGCCTTCGAGCTTCTTGAGGCATTCGAGGGGGTCGAGGCCGGAACGGACCCAGTGCCCGGTGTCGGCACATGCGCCGATCCGTTTGCTTCGGCCTTCGATGGCCTTGAGCACGACGTCCGGGCTCCAATAGTGAGATGGGGCCGGGTGGTTGTGGATGGCGATGTTGATCTGATACTCATTGGCGAGACGGTCGATCAATTCGAGGGCGGCCTCGTCGGGCTCGGTGGTGATGGTGGTCACGCCGAGCACCTTGGCGAAGTCGAAGACCTTGCGAGCCTCGGCCTCGTCGTTGGGCAGCCCGACGACTCCGTAGCCCAGGAGGCGGACCTGTGCGTCATCGAGTTTGTTCTTGAGCTTGGCGATCAGCGGCAAAGGCAGATTGTGGTCGAATTTGACGTCGGGGTGGTCTTTGCTGAAGGTCTGCCCCGGGAATCCTTCCATGGTGTGCAGGCCCAGGGCCTGGGCTTTGTCGATTGCCTCAAAGAGCGTGAACAACCGGAAGGTATACGCTTGCGTTCCCATCATGACACAGGGGCCCTCCGGGCAACCGGCATGGCCGGCCACCGCTGCCGTGGTCCGCGCACAGCATGGCGCAGCCGCCTGCACCGTGCCGAGCAACATCAGGCTCACCAATAGTCCCGCACCGATCATCGTGACAGACTTCCGCATGGTTATCGTCCTCGCATGGTCTCCGCGTTTGCTTGCCCGGCACACGCGTGCTCCGGCAATCCTCCACTGGCGGCATCCGCCCATGTGGCACGGCGGGGATTGTAACGCGCCGGGTTGTGCAGCGAAAGTCGGCGGCAGGATATTCACGGCTCGATCACGCCGGCCCTCATGAGGAAGGCGTTGATGTTCTGCCAGAAGTCTTCCTCTTCGCTGGCTCGCGGCAAGTCGTTGTGTCCGGTGGCGTACTCGACGTAGGTTGCCTGCCGAGCGACTTCCTTGAGTCGGCGTCCGTGGCGGACGGGCACGATGGTGTCCTGCGCTCCGTGGAAGATGAGAACGGGCAGGTCGAGCTCGGCGAGGGCACGGTCGTTGCGGAAAGGATGCCGGACGAGGAACTGAGGTGCGCCGTACCTGTAGGCCATGCTCGCCAGGCTGGAGAAGGTGGATTGGAGGATGATCGCCGCCGGTGGCCGGAGCCGGGCTACGTCGCAAGCCACGCCTCCACCGAGGGATCGCCCGTGAAACGCGATGCGCGAGGCGTCCACCTCGGGCCGTTGGCGCAAGGCGTCGACGAACCGCACGCAGTCGTTGCGCAGCCCCTCCTGGGATGGTCGGCCGCCCGATGCTCCGTACCCGCGGTATTCCGGGAGTAGTACGGACACGCCGAGCCGATGGTACTCGGCGACGATATCGTCCAGGTAGTCGATGATCTCGGCGTTGCCATGGAAGAAGACGAGCGCGGGGCCGGGATGATCGGAATCGACTTCGGGCGCGGGCAGGAACCAGGATTCGACCTCGGCCCCATCTCCGATCGGCAGTCGCGTGATGATCGTCGAACGGACGGGTGGTCGGGGCAATGGCGCCGGGGCCATGTTGGCGGGGAAGATCAACTGATCCTGCTGGAGGTACAACACGCCGCACCATGCGACATAAGCGGCGAGTAGGTAGACCAGCAGGCGGGAGCGGAACCGCCATCGTCGCGGCCTTGACGCGGGCGTTTGTGCCGTAGTGGCCACAACGGCTTCTCCCTGTTCGCTATTCATGTGCTGTTCCTCGTCTGCCTGGCACGGTGCCGTCCGTGGATGGAGGCGTTGGCCTGGGAGTGGCTCCCGCACTGAGCCGACGGCTGGCGAAGCCGCTCACTCGGAAACGGTACTATACGATCCCACGCGACGTTGTCACCTTCAGTGGCTTCGGAACATCCGGTTGTCAGGATCAAGGCAACTTATTGTTGTTCGTCATCCACACCTGGACACGCCCATCAACAAGTTGACTCGGTCCACATCCATCAACAAGTTGAGTCGGTCCACATCCATCAACACGTTGAGTCGGTCCTCAGCGAAACGGTATTTGGCCGATTCTGCCGTGCACCGCGGGTTGGTCGTTGCCAGCGGTTTGATTGACCGATGTGGAGCGGAGGACTATGCTGACAGGGTTGAATTCATTGCCGGGGATTGAAGTGGATGGGATGACGCGGTGTCCCCTTCGTCCTGATTGATGCGGGCATGTTGGATCTGATGTCCGGCCTCGGCGAGATTCGCTTTGACGGGTCCGGCGCCCGGCTGAGAATGACTGACTGATCCCGCGTTGTTCGTGGAGAGCCTCGCGAATGCGAATAGTGCTCATTAATCCCGTGGCCCGACGGTGCCAGGGCTATCACACGATAGGCAGCAAGATTCCGCAATTGGGTTTGCAGGTTCTGGCGCGGCTGGCGCCGGAACCGCACCAAGTGGACATCATCGACGAGATTTTCGGTTTCGACGCGACGGACAACCAGGTGCGGCGGGGGCGGTACGATCTGGTGGGGGTGACGAGTTACTCGAGTGGGGCGACGCGGGCGTACGAGATTGCCGCCCAGTGCCGCCGCGAGGGGATCCCGTGCATTATGGGTGGCCCGCACGCCTCGGCCATGCCGGAGGAGGCGGCGGAGCACTTTGACTCGGTGGCGGTGGGGGAGTGCGACGAGATCTGGCCGACGATCGTGGAGGACGCGGCCCGGGGGCGGCTGCAGGCGCTCTACACGGGCGAGCTGGCTCGTTTGGATCAACCGCTGGCCGGTCTGGCCGCTCAACGTCTGCAGCCGATCAATGGCCGATACGATGTGTCCAGTATCCAGACTTCTCGCGGCTGTCCGGTGGGCTGCGAGTATTGCAGTGTGACCAAGTTCAACGGCGCCCCGATCCGGCGACGGAGCATCGACGAGATCATCGCCGAGTGGAACGAGACGCCGCGACGGTTCGTTTTCGTGACCGACGACAACTTCTTCGGTGTCGGGCCGAGACATGCCGAGTGGGCCAAGGAGTTGCTGCGGGAGATCATCAAGCGGGGCAAGCGGCGACTGTGGTTCAGCCAGACGACAGTCAACATGGGCGAGGATGAGGAGGGATTGCGACTGGCGTACAAGGCGGGCTGCCGGGGGATGTTGATCGGTTTCGAGACGTTCAATACCGAGAGCCTGCGTGACTACCACAAGGGGGTCAACCGCAACAACCTGAGCCGCTACAAGGATCTGGTGGACGGGTTCCACCGGGCAGGGATTCCGGTGTTCGGGGCGTTCATCATCGGGGCGGACCAGGACGACGAGGAGACGGTCGCGGACACGGCAATCCAGTCGGTGAAGCTGGGGATTGACACCATCCAGATCACCAATCTGACGCCGCTGCCGGGCACGAAGATGTACGACCGGTTCATGGCGGAGGGGCGTATCTTCGCGACGGCGTATCCGGCCGACTGGGAGCGCTACACCTTCGTGGAGACGGTTTACCACCCGAAGCGCATGTCCGCCCAGCGGCTCGATGAGGTGATCTACGAATTGCGGCACGCGGCCGCCAATACCTCCTGGGTCTGGCTGCGGACGCTTCGGACGCTGTGGATGACCCGGAGCCTGACCAGCGCGCTTTTCATCCACGGCATGAACAAGGGCTGGAAGCGGATGGCCCGGTTGCAGGTGCCCAAAGACGAGGCGCGCTTCGGCTACACACCAACAGTCAATGCACGCACGCGCAAGCTGCGCGACGCGTTCACGCTCTCGCTGTCGAAGTACCCCTCGACCATCGGCCAGACGACGTCAAAAGCTGCAGCGCTGTAAGGGCCAAGGTTGCGATTCGGTTCATCGTGGTCTGGATGCGTTCATCTTTCATGGTCAGATTCCTCCCAGAACAGGTCGTTGAGGGTCTTGTTGAGCGCCTTGGCGATGGCGACGCATAGATGCACGTAACAGATGCAGGGATCACATCGCATCCTGCCCCCGCGGCGTGCTGTGTTTGGCGAGGATCTTTTGTTTTCATCCGTGGTTTGATTTCAATCGTGAATAATCCGGGTGAGCGGATTTGAACAGGAGGCAACGGAGTAAACGGAGAGTGCCGGCTTATCTCCGTTTCCTCCGCTATCTCCTGTTCAAAACTGGCTTGGATTTCATGTATTTCCCCACCCCTCCCGCCCGCTCGGGGAATAGATGCCCGGCAATGCCGGCCACAGTCTCGACAAGCGCCAGTTTTCGCCGCCGTCTTTTCCGCAGGGAACACCGGGGCCGGCGTCGATGACCGTTGGCTCCTCTCCCATGTCCACCTGATGGGCCGGCAACCCGCCCTTTCCCCATCCTCGGCGTCCCTCCGTGGCCTCTGCGGTTCACCCCTCCTTATTCTACCGCAGAGGTCGCCGAGGAACGCAGAGGCGAGGATTTCGGCACATCAACCTGGCCCGTCGATCATGAATGATGTTTCCTTTGTGAGGCCGGCCCTCTTTTCGTCCGCGCCGGAAGGGAGAGCGGGGGAATGTCGCTTAGGTCTGCCCTGGTTGCGTGTCTCCCGGAAACGTCTGAACACGGATGTGGTTGTACGCGTTTGGTGGTTGCCACGTGCCGAGCTGCGTTTCTCCTAGTTGATTCGGATCGAGGAACTGAATCGTGTACGACAATGCCGAGAGTCGACCACCTATGGCGGCAGTGGCACGACCGACTACTGCTATTCCCTGCCAAATCTGGACCAGCGCATCCGCGTCTGGATCTCCGTCAGACTGATCGTAAACAAACGCACTGGTCTCGGCGTGCCGCCACCCAAGATGCAGGAGCGCTGTCTCCATCCGCTGAAACTGGCTACCGTCGTGTCCCTGTCCGAAGTCAAACGTCAACATTCCACGATACGGCATTGGGCACCTCCTCAAGAGATGATAACTCACGCCTCATGAGATAGTATCGAAACCTGTGTAAATTGAAAAAGCGAGGGGCATCCTCCATAAGTGTTGTTGTGACTGCACTTTGAAAGGAGGAGCCCTGATGGCTACTACAACCGATCGTGGTCGGAAGGTCAAG
>JAAYDF010000143.1 GCA_012729395.1 Phycisphaerae bacterium | reverse complement strand
TCGGCCATGACCCTGCAATTCAACCTGCCCAACGATCAGGGTGTTGGCACCAGCGTCGGCAGCACCGAGGCCGCTGCCGAGGCTGGTGCGACCGGCAATAACTACTACCGTCGCGGCGACGTCGGCGTCAAGGTCTATACCGGCACCGGCAACACCGTCCTGCGGGACTGGGGCGGAGCCGGACCGGTCAGCCATACCGGCTTGACTCCCAACACCCAGTACCTCTACCGCCTGCAGGCCCGTGACAATACCAGCGGCGGACGCGGATCCTGGAACAACGTCACCGACATCGTCGCCGATGCATACAAGTACACCTGGATGGAAGGCCCCACCGGCCTGACTTTCGGGGAAGTCAGGCCCAATAGCATCCAGGTCAACGCCGAAGGCACGTTCACCAACCTCACCGTGCCCAATTCCGGCGTGCGGGTGATCAATGAAACCGCCAATAACAACTCAGGATGGAAGGCTACCGTGGAAGACGTGGCGAACGGGTACACCTCCGGCAGCCTGAGGGGCAATGTTCTGTACACCTTCCGGGCCGAGTCCCGTAACGCCGACAGCGTCACCAACACCGCTACCCAACCTACCGCCCAAAAGTACACGCTGGCGCCCCGGCCAATCATCAGCGCCGACGGCAGTACCGGGAACGTCTACTGCGACAAGACGCCCAACACCGTCTGGTATGGCCCCGGAACCACCTTCACCTTTAGCAATACCGCCGGCTGGGGTCCGAACCAGCACACCCCCACCACCTACAAGGTCAAGAAGTTCAGGTATGTTTGGAACACTGAGTCCAGCCACACCTTCGACGGCGACGGAACCGATTGGAGCAGCGGAACGATCGTAACCAATCCGACGCCCGGCACCGAAGGAACCAGCTACTATCTGCACCTGCAGTCCTACAACGAAGATGGCCTGCCCACACCGGCCGGCGCCTCACCACTGGGCACCCTGAGCTACGGCCCCTTCCGATACGACGACGCCCCTACGACCGTGTCCTTCAGCAACCCCTCGCGGGCCGCCGCCAACAGCAGCGCCACCGTCAGCTACACCCTGACTTTCAGTGAGGCGGTTACCGGATTGGAAACCTCTGGTATCCAGGTCATCCCCACCGGCGGAGCCAACGCTATCGTGGAATCCGTAGTCACCACTGGCAACCCAACCACCTATGGAAGCTGGACCGGATACACCCGGTGGATCGTGACCTTGTCAAACTGCACCGGCAACGGCACCGCGTGCATCGCGGTCAAAGCCAACGCCGTCACCGACCGGGCGGGCAACGCCAACGAGGCCAGCGGCAATAGCCCCACCTTCATCGTGGACAACATTCGTCCCACGGTGTCGATCACCCATCCCGCCGGGGCCAAGGATCCCACCAACGCCAAGACCGTCACCTACAGGATGACCTTCAGCGAACCGGTCACCGGCTTCGGCCTCGATGATGTCACCCTGCACCTGGAGCCGGGCAAGTTCACCAGCGGGGCACTGCGAGTCACTAGCCCCGTCGGTAGCAATTACTACGAGATTTACTCTGTGTTTGTGGGCGGCGATGAAGACACCGACATCACCGGCACGGGCTACCTGAGTATCTCCATCGCCAACGCGGCCGCTCAGGACGCTGCCGGCAACGACACCATGCCTAATCTCAACCCCGACCCCACCGCAGCCTGCTCCACGCCAGGCGACCAATGCACCTACTACATCGACCAGGGAGCGTTCACCTGCTCGATCACCCGCAGCGGCAACACGCCTACCAACGCCGATACCGTAGGCTTCTACATCGACTTCAACAAGCAGCCGGGCAGCTTTATCCAGAGCGATATCGTTCCGACCTGCGGCGGAGGCATCTCCTGCGGAGCGGGCCCCGAAGACGCCAAGCTGGACAACTTTGTGGCGGTCGGTTGGGTGGACGACATGTACCGCTATACCGTGGATATGACCAATATCCAAGGCACGGGCAATGTCGGTATCGAAATCCCGGCGGGCGCGGTTTCCGACATCGCCGACAACCCCACCGCCGGCTGTGGCCCCATCACCTACGACATCGACCAGGGAGCCATCACCGGAACCATCACCCAGACCTCGGACAACCCCACCAACGCCACCACCGTGGGCTATGAAATCGCTCTCAACAAGGAGCCGGTCGACTTTGACGCCGACGACCTCCAGCTCGGCGGCACGGTCGGCGGCACCTCCCTGGATAACTTCACCTACGTCGGCGAGATCGAGGGCGAGTTCGTCTTCACCGTCGACGTGGTCGATATCCTCGGCTCGGGCACCGTGACGCTGGCTTTGCTGGCGAACAAAATCCAGGACGAGGCGGGTAACTTCAACAACGAGATCCCCGCGGTCTCCTACGTCATTGACCATACCCCACCGACGGTAGACAAAATCGAGAGATACGACCCCAACCTGGAAACCACCAACGCCGCCCAAGTGGTCTGGAAGATCACCTTCAAGGAGTCCGTCGCCAGCGTCGATGTCGACGACTTCACACTGGTAGACGCGAACAACAGCATTGTCGGCGAGCAGATCTCCTCGGTCAGCAGCTCCAGCGGGAAGACCATCTACGTCACCGCCAGCACCGGCACCAGCGGCAACGGCCACCTGCGCCTCGAAGTGATCGTCCCCGGCGCGACCATCACGGACCAGGTGGGTAACCCCATGCAGGTCGGCTTCACGGCCGGGGAAGCGTATGTCATCGATCGCGAGGCCCCAACCGTCCAGTCCATCGTCCGGCTGGATCCGGCCGGGCAGAATACCAACGCCTCGGCGGTCACCTGGCAGGTCACCTTCAGCAGAGACGTCAACAACGTGGAGATCAACGACTTCACGCTCTACACCACCGGCAGCTTGGCCGGCACGTCGGTCACCAGCGTGAGCGCATCGAGCGGAAAAACCATCGACGTGACCGCCAACACGGGCACCGGCGACGGCAACCTGCGGCTGGACGTGATCTACCCGGGCACCACGATCATCGACGACGTGGGCAACGCGCTGACCACCAGCTTCACCACCGGCCAAGTCTACAGCCTCAACCGCTCCAACCTGACCTGCACCATCACCCAGACTTCGCCCAACCCCAACAACGCCCACACCGTAGGCTACGAGATCAAGTTCGGCAGATCGGTCAGCGGGTTCGTCCGTGAGGACATTCTCCTGACACCCGGCAGCGTTCCCGGCGCCATGCTGGGCGCCCTGACCGGCAGCGGAAGCGTATACAACATCAACGTCACCAACATCCAAAGCAGCGGCACCGTGAATATCTCTGTGCCGGCCAACGTGGCGAATGATGTGTATGGCAATGGCAATGCGGCCGCACAGGGACAAGCCTACACCATTGACAAGGAAGCCCTGTTCTGCTCGATCACGCGGTTGTCGGCCGACCCAACCAACGCGAACACCGTCACCTACAAAATCGGATTCAATAAGGATGTGAGGAGCAGTGACTTTGGAATCGACGACATCACCCTCGCATGCGGCGGGACGGTCGATTGCCAACCTGGCGGCAGCGGGGCCGACTTGGCCAACTTCGCGTACGACGGGCAGGTGGAAAACTATCACTACTACACCGTCGACGTCGTGAACATCGCCGGCGACGGATCGGTGAGCATCGAGCTGGCCCCCGGCGTGGCCCACGACGAGGCCAGCAACCCTAACGCCGGCTGCGGACCGGAAAGCTATACCATCGACCATACCGGCCCGAGCTGCACCATCACTCGTCTCGATCCCAACCCCTACGGCGGCTCGACCGTCCGCTACCGGATCGTCTTCAGTGATGCGGTGACTGGTTTCACCATCGGCGACCTGACCTTGGGCGGCTCCATCGAGGGCACGCAAAAGGCCGACTTCGCCGGCAGCGGAACCACCTACACGGTCAACGTGGTCAACATCGTCGGTAACGGCACGGTGAGCCTGGCCGTACCGGCCGGTGTGGCACACGACAGTCTCGGCAATCCCAATACCAACAGCGGCGACCCGGTCGAGTACACCATCGATCAGGAAGAACTGACCGTCACCGTCGAGCAGCAGACCGAGCAGGATGACCCCACGCCCTGGCTGCCCATCCTCTTCGACGTGGTCTTCAGCAAGCCCGCGATCGGATTCGCCGTCGGCGACGTGGTCTTCACCGGAACCGCTGACGGAATCAACTACAGCATCCAAGGATCCGGAGCCTCATATACCATCCAGGTCAACGGCGTCTCCGTACCGGGTACGGTCCAGCCGACACTCCCCGCCGGCGTGGCTCGCGACGCTGCCTATAACTGGAACACCGCCTCGACCAGCGAGGACAACACCGTGACCTACCAACCCGCCCCCACCCCGAGCGTCATCGGGTGGCGTAGCGTGCGTACCCACGGCAGCCGCGGGAATCTGCCAATCGCCCTGAACCCCAGTGCCGTGGTGACCGAATCGCGGCGTTACGGCCTGCAATGGCTGGAAGTCGACTTCGACCAGGCGGTACAGCCCGCCGATGGCAGCCTGGACCTCACCGACGTCTCCATCCTCGACGCCCAGAGCAATGCCTACCAGCCCACCACGTTGCAGTTGATCGAAAGCGGACAAAGACTGGTGGTGCAGTTCAGCCCCGGCCTGCTGCCGGACATGAAACGCTACACCATCAACCTGGCCGACAACTTCAAGGGCACCCAGCCGCCCTACCCAGTGGTCGGCGGCACCCGGGCCTGCCAGGTCCGCTTACTCTGCGGCGACACCAACAACGACAACAAGGTCGACATCCTCGACCTGATGGCCATCAAGAACGCCAACCGGGATCCGGCCGACGCCACCAACTGCTCCGTAGACATCAGCGCCGACGGAGAAGTCAACGTCATCGACTTGGCCATCACCAACAGCTACTACGGAAGGACCGTGCCATAGCCAAGAAACGAACGCTCAACCCAACACCAACACGCCCGGCAGAAAACGCCGGCAAAACACGCACGACACTGAGTGCGGCATACCCGGTTTGAGAAGTCTCATGGGTAGTGGGTAGGGCGCTGTCAGCCCGCACCAGGAGGCGAGGCGGCCGGCCCCATGCCGGGCGGGGAAGCTGGGCCGGGCATGGCCATCACATAAAGTCTCCGTTCCATCAACAACTCGTCGTTACCATGCAATTGCAGACGGTACTCGCCGGGCTTGGCGAAGGTGAGATTGGCGACGGAGAAGTTCAACTCAGCGACCATCCGAGGGTCCGCGAAGGCGATCGCTCCCTCGCGGGAGAAGATCGAGGGCTGAGACTCATCCGGCCCAATCAAGGTCAGCCGGATCCGCGTTTTGCCGTGGCCGTTGGTCAGGGCAACGTGAACCGCCAGATGCCGATGAACGGCCGGAAACTGACGGGCATTGATGGTCGAGAAGGTTCCAAGCAGTGTGCACTTCTGGGTGGCAGGATCCTGGTGGATGGCGTCGCAAAGAATCATCGCCAACACCACGGGGGCGGGCGGCCCGAATCTATCCTCCGGCATGGGTGACTCCTACGGATGCACATCGGCACCGACACAACAACACCGAACGGGATTATCACTCAACCGGTCGGTCGAAATAGCAGGGGCAGTCGTCAGGCATCTGAATCGACAGCTCCACTCCCGTTTGGGCGCGTTGCCTGTCCCGCTCAGCAATCGCGAACTCACAAGCTTCTTCCCGGCTGGCAAACCGTCGGCGCTCCTGACGCGTCCCAGGGCCTCGGCAGATAGACACCATCCAGCCGTCGAGGCCGTCCGCTCGAAGCACGCAGACATGTCCGCAGGGCTCGTGACTCATCGCGCCTCTCTTGCCCGCACTCCGGCAGGGATCTTGACACACCCCCCAGCGTGTATCCGCCTGAGTGGCCCACGCCTGCCCGGAGATAAGCTCAATATCGCTATCATAGCACGCGCGCCCGGCCGCGTAAAAGAAACCGCCTCGCCGTCCGGAGGGCGGCGAGGCGGGCAAAAATCAATCGCGGGCCAACAACTCCCTTCCTCGTTCGGGCCGGAGAGGGGATTGCAGCAGAAGGGATCGGAACGTCATTGACCCGCATCAGGCCATTGCAGCCTGCATGCCGCCGGCAAAATCCGAAGGGATCCACTAGGCGACACTACCGCCACCTTTGGCAACCTTCGTGCCGAACCGGACAAACATCGCGTAGAACTCGAGGCAGTGCCGCCTTCTCATCCGATTGCCTGACTGAAACGCCGAAATGAGCCATGCCCCACCTGTACATACGGAAACCTTGCGTCCTGCAGCCTAGCTGAACAGGGGCGCCTCGGCAGCAAGCAGCGCGATTTCACCCACTCGCTGCGCCATTTCACACACTCCGGCCAGGCTACTGGTCGGCTTGGGCTCACGCGGCGACACCGATGCCTCGCGGGCATATGCATACATTGCGACTGAAGTGCTCCGAGCCTATGATCCGGTAGCGGGGTTGGGGCCGCCGTGGAGCTCGCCCGCCACGGAGCAAATCGGGTGCTGTCCGCCGGTGCTGGAGATTGGCCGATGGCCGTGTGGGTGATTCTATTCACCCTGGCGGCTTTCCTGGGACAATTCGCTCGGCTGACTTGGCGGCAACGAGCCTCCCGGAAAACAGCTCGTCTGACAGACGCCCGATTAGCCAATGCGGCGGCAGCCCTGCAACGCTACGCCCAAGCCCACGGACGGCGGCTGCCAAACCGGCTGGAAGAGTTGGGAATGGCGGACACCCAGAGGGTGATGTATCGGCCGGTACCGACGCTGGATCTGGACCCCAGGCTGATTCTCGTGCACGATGGAGAGGCAACGCACCAGGTGATCGAGTTCCCTGTCCTGCGACCGGGACGGGGATTGGTCTTCTGCAGCGGTGCCCTGCGAGTCGTGACCGAGGACGCCTGGACAACGCTGGAGGCGGCAGACAACGCACTGCGGGAGAGGTTGGGGCTCCAGCGGACCAGGCAACCGACGGCCGCGCCGCCGGGCGAAAGAGCGAGCGGGATATGAGCGAACAAGAGGATGAACTGGAAGATCGCGTGTGCCGGGCCTGCCACCAGACCTACCGCTATCCGATTCGCAAGAGCTCCGCGACAAGATCCCATTGCGAGACTTGCGCGAATCTCCCCCCGTCGGTGCGAAGTACACTGGAGAAGCTCACCAAGCGGGTCACCCAACTGACGTCGCGAGTCGAGAAACTGGAAAGCGGGAGACAATAATGGGCGGAGCCGAGGAAACACCTCACGCCCGGCGGGCGATGTTCCGGCTGGGACTCAAACGCCTGGTCGAGCCGTTGGCGGGTTACCTGGAGGAGAGGCTGGACCTGCGGCTCCCGGTCTCGCGTTCGATTCTTCGGCCACCGGGCGCCCTGCCCGAGACCCAATTCCTCGATACCTGCTACCGGTGCGGCAACTGTGTCGACGTCTGCCCGGCCAAGGCGATCAGAACCACGGCCGGCGAAGCCACGGACCTGCGCGGCACCCCGTATATCGACCCGGACCTCTCCGCCTGTGTGGTGTGTGAAGAGCTGGCCTGTATGAAGACCTGCCCGAGCGGAGCCCTCAAACGGGTCTCATCGGGCCGCGAGATTCGCATGGGATTGGCCCGACTCAATTGGGGCCTCTGCGTGCGGTCCCACGGTGAGTCCTGCTCCCTGTGTATGGACAAATGCCCGATCGGCCGCGAAGCGATCGACCTCAGCGACGGCGGCGAGATCACGGTGCACGCAAGCGGATGTACCGGCTGCGGCACTTGCCAGTTCTACTGTCCCACGCAGCCCAAGGCGATCATGGTGGACCCGTTCTAAGACGATGAAAAGCGGCACGCCCATGGACCTGGAAATCACCAACCGACTGATCGCCTCCTCCGAGCCTCCGCGCCGATTGTTCCGAGGCACCACGGTAGCCCTGGTCGGCCTGTCCATGATGATGGGGGCATTGTGGGCGAACCCCGAGCTGCTGGGGTCGGCCCACACGCTGGGCTGGCTCCTGCCGCATGTGATCCTCCTGCTCATTGTGGGGCTGGTGGTCGGCGACGTGATGAGACAACGGCGAGTGGATCATCTCCTGCGGGAAACGCAGGAAGCCATCCTGCTGGAAGACTGGACACGTGCCTGGACGGTGCTCAATGAGCTTCTGCGATCACCCATCCGGAGACTCACGACGCGAACACAAGCCTTGCTGGCCCTGGCGGCGGTCGCGGAAGCCCGACACGCGTTCGAGGCCGTGCAACGGGTCTGCGAGTATCTGCTGGAGCGAGGTTTGGGCCATCCGGTGCAGCAACACGTCACGCGCGTGACCCTGGGTGCGACCATGCTGCGGACCGGGCAAACGTCCGACGCGGTGGCGTTGATTGATCGTTTGTCGGCTCAGAATCTGCCGGGGCCGATGCGGGCCCAGGTCGAGCTGCTGGCCCTGTTTCGCGAAGTGGTGCTCGGCCACGCTCACGAGACGCTGGGGCAGGCGGCCGAGCGACGCGAGCTGTTTCGCGCTTATCTGGGCACGCGCGCAGGCTATGGGTACGGGCTGCTGGCGGCGGCGTACGACCGCGCCAATCGATCCGAGGAGGCCAGACAATACTGGCATGACGCGACGCTGCTGGTTCGGCCCCAGGACTTGACCGATCGTTTCGCGGAGTTGGCCTCGATCGCCAAGCGGTATCCGGCCGTGGAGAACCCATTCTGATGCCCTCGAAACTGGAGGCCACACTGGCGACCTTCCGGCGACAGATGGCCGTCGCACGCGCGGTGCGGTGGGTCGGCTTGATCGCGTTCATCATGGCACTGGCCGCCGTCCTGGCCTTCGATCAAGCCGATGACCGGCGCATGGCCGTCGCGGTGCTCGCGGCCGTGGTCGTCTCCTGGATACTGCTGGCCCTGCGGTCGATCCACCTGACGCGCGAGGTCCAGGCCGGCGGGGCTCTGCTGAGCATCGGCAAGCTGGACGATGCCGAGGTCTGGCTGCACAAAGGAATGCGGTCGTTCTCGGTCGCGGTGCCAGCCAAGCTGGTCGCGGGCGAACTGCTGGCCATGCTGTCGCTCCAGCGCGACGCCCATCACGACGTGATTGCGATCTGCCGCGAACTGCTACGACATCCGCTGACCAGGGTGCGCAGCGTGTGGGTCAACACCCGGCTCATGCTGGCCGACAGCCTGTTGACGCTCGACCGACTGCCCGAAGCTCACGAGGCGATTCTTCCCATCTACTCTTCCGCGATGCCGCTGGAGACGAAGATGAAGCTCCTGCCGATCCAGTTGCGTTACGAGCTGAGTTCAGGGCAGGCCTCATCGAGCATAAACGCCCTGGCGGAGAAGGTGCGAATCGCCGAGTTACTCGATTCGCCTCACGCCGCCTTAGTTCATGCGTTGTTAGCCGAAGCCTGCCGACGCCAGGGGATGCCCACCGAGCAGGCCTTCCTCGCTGAGCGAGCCAGGCTTTATCATGATCTCGACGGACTGGCGGCCCGGTTCCCCGTGATCACACCCATCGCAGGCCGTGCACAAGCGCCCGCGGAGGAATAGGGGGCCGGGACCGGGGTAAGGGGTGCATCCTTTGTTTAGGGGCAGGCCTCATCCGTGTGGCACTGCTCTGAGCAGTGTTTTTCGGGTGAGAGACGCTGCTGGCACAGCAGTGGCACACGACGTCGCGTGCCAGCCCCGCCAGCCGCCACGGTTCGGTGGATGCACTCCGGCGCAACTGCCTCGCGCCGCGCGCCTTGGTGCGGAAGATCGTTTCCGCTATAATCGTTTGCTCAGTTGAGTACCCGTGGTTGACACACGACGCCTGCTCACGGGCGCGCGATACGAGGTGACCGCCCACAGGCGAACCGGGGACCGCATCGGTTGGAAACAGACCAGCGTCAAAACATCTCCGTCCAGCGTGAACGTGCCATCCTGGTTGGTGTTGAACTGAACGGCTCGGCCAGCAACGCGCGCGAGTCGCTCAAGGAACTGCACGCCCTGGCGGACTCCGCGGGCGCGGTGGTGGTGGCCACGTTCCTCCAGCGACGGCAGCGACTGGACGCGAAACATTACATCGGGCGCGGCAAAGTCGAGGAACTGGCCCAGAGCGTCGAACAGCACGACGCCAACGTCATCATCTTCAACGACGACCTCTCACCCGCCCAGCTTCGCGAGATCGAGGCCGTCTGCAAATGCAAAGTCATCGATCGCAGTGAGTTGATCCTCGACATCTTCGCAAGCCGGGCACAAACCCACGAAGCCCGGCTCCAGGTGGAACTCGCCCAACTCGAATATACCGCCCCACGGCTGCGAGGCATGTGGACGCACCTCGAACGAATCGCGGGAGCGGGCGGCGGCACAGGCGCGGGAGCGGTCGGCGGTATCGGCACGCGCGGGCCCGGCGAGCGGCAGATCGAGATCGACCGCCGAATCGTCAATCGCCGAGTCACCATGCTGAAACGCCAAATCGCCGAGATCGACCGCCGCAAGGTGCGCCAAGTCCAATCACGCCACGAACACTTCAACGTCTCACTCATCGGGTACACCAACGCGGGCAAGAGCACCTTGATGAACGCCCTGACCGACGCCGGCGTGACCACCGAAGACCGCCTCTTCGCCACCCTCGATACCAAGACCCGGCGATGGAAGCTCGGCGGGGCCGACCATGCCCTGCTCAGCGACACCGTCGGCTTCATCCAACGCCTGCCCCACCACTTGGTGGCATCCTTCCGGGCCACGCTGGAAGAGGCCATCCACGCCGACCTGCTCCTGCACGTGGTCGACGCCTCCGCACCTGCCGCTCTAGCCCAGTATCATTCCGTGGCAGGGGTACTCGATGAACTCGAGTGCGCGGGCCACCACACCATGGTGCTGCTTAACAAGATCGACGCGGTCGAGGACCCCGCTATGGTGCAGGTGCTCAGGCACCAGTTGCCGGACGGCCTGCCCATCTCCGCCAAGACCGGAGCCGGGCTGCCGGAACTCGTCGAACGCGTGCGCGCACTGGTCGTCGGGCAGACCTGCCGGGTCACCGTGCGACTGCAGAGCGACGACGGGCGGGCCATGGCCTTCATCGAACGACATGCCGAGGTCCTCGACCGCCGCTGGGATAACCACGCGGTCGAAATGGACGTGATCATCGGCAGCACCGTCCTCACCCGGTTGCAGGAGAACCACCCAACCTCTCAGGTACTCCAGTGTGCCTAGCGGTTCCGTCACCGATGAAGCAGGTCACGATCTACAGCGACGGAGCATGCCAAGGCAACCCGGGACCGGGTGGCTGGGGGGCGGTGCTGATTCACGGACAGCGGCGAAAGGAGATTGCTGGCTCCTGCCCGGCCACAACCAACAACCGCATGGAGCTCACCGCCGCCATCGAGGCCCTACGCTGCCTCAAAGAACCCTGCGAGGTCGCCTTCTACACCGACTCGAAGTACGTGCAGTTGGGCATGCGCGAATGGCTGCCCGGCTGGAAGGCCAAGGGCTGGCGACGCGGTACCAAACCAGTCAAGAACCAGGATCTCTGGCAGGCTCTGGATCATGAGGCCGCCCGACATCGCGTCCACTGGAATTGGGTCAAGGGACACAACCAACAGCCCGAGAACGAACGCTGCGATCAGTTGGCCACCCAGGCCATCGACACACTCCGCCAGGAACTCGGCCCCGAGGGCCTGCGGACCGCACGACAAGCCATGGACCAAGCATGAAAGACACACTCACCAGCCACAATCTGCATGACCCCATCGCCATGCACCTCCAGCACGATTTCACCCCCCTGCGCGAATCGTGGACCGTCGGCGAGGCCCTCGCCCAACTGCGGAAAAAGGGTGTCAGGATGATTTTTCAAAGCAGGAAAAATCATCCTGACACCCTTTTTCGCGACACCTTATTGCTCCGTTCCATGACAGGCCAACCCGCCGTACAATGGCGCCATGACCGCGACCCACCGTTGCCTCACCGCCGCTTTCACCCTGTCGCTGCTCGGCACAGGGGTGGCCACCCGCGCAGCCGGCCCACTGGAGCGACCCTGCCCCATGGACTGGCGAAGTACCCCCTTCAGCCAGGCCGTCCACGAACTCGCGGCCAAGCTCAACCTCGCCTACGTCCTCGATGAAAGCGTCAGCACCGAACTCGCCCAGACCCCGGTGCGCTTCATGGCCGACCACCTCACCGGGCGGGAAGCCCTGCGATGGCTGGCCCGATGGGTCGGTGTCGAGGCCGTCGTCATGGGAGAAACCGTCTACCTCGCCTCGCCCGGGCGTCTGCCGCGCTCTTGGGAACATGATCTCCTCGATCCCAGCGGCGGCCAGATCGGCCGCACCCGCTGGGAACAAGCCCTCACCCGCAGGGCGGACATCACCTGGATCGACGCCCCCCTGAGCCTCGTCGCCCGCAACATATCCAAAGAGTACGGCATTGACCTCATCCTGCCGCCGGATGTCCTTGCGAGCCACGATCTAGTCCAAGTAGAAAGGCTGCAAATCGGCCTGGAGGATCTCTGCGAGGCCCTCGGAACCGCCCTGGGCACCCAGATCGGTTATTCGGACGGGGTGATAACGGAAAAGCGTCACCGCGTCCCGGAAACGCAGGAAGCGGCATCATCGCCGGCCCCGGCCGTCCCCGCCCCGGCGGGCCCTGCCCTGCCGTCTCCCCTGGCCGCCCCGTTGGCCATAGACCAGCCCCTGGCCGACTGGCCGGCCTTCCGAGCCCGGCTTTCCACGGCCACAGGGCTTGAATGCCGTCTGGATGGTGCCCCGACCGGCCGGCCACCCTTCGCCCAAGCCCGAGGCACCGTCCAGGAGATCCTCGACGCCGCCAGCATGCTAGGAGTGCTGCATTTCCAGTTCTTGCAGCCGGAGGGCCAAAATGCCCCCTTCTTGCTCATCCAGCTCCGCTGACCCGGCCGATATCAGCCCTGAATAGGACCGCCTCGGAAGCCCGAAAAAAGTCCTTGACGAGCCCCAAATGAGGTATACACTTTCCGCGGATGCTGGCCCAAACGGCATCAGAATGCCGACTCTGGGCTATGCCTGAAAGCGGTGCCTGGCTGTTAATGGGAGCGATGATATGCAGTGGGTCAACTTGGTGACTGAAGACGCACGTCGAGGAACGGTTCTGGAATTGGAGCCGCAGGAGGAGGAAGAGGTCCGCGAATTCGAGCCGAGGGTTCCGGACCGCTTCCTGAACCCCGGCGAAGTCGCGTCCCCCTGCGGGGACGAGCCCGGTGAATGGGATTCCTCTTCCCGCCCGATTCCGGGTGTGCTCTGTGCTCGCGATCCCGACGAGGACGACGAGCCTGAGGACGAGGACGATTTCGACTATCTGTATGATGACGACGACGACGACCTCGACGACGACCTCGACGACGACCTCGACGAGGACGCCGAAGAGGACGACGACTTTTGACCGACGGCGCGTCGCGAAATCGGCATGAACCGCTGGGGCATGATCACATGCCTACGCGGCAGGCGGAAGTATGAGCATCACTGAACCGTGTACGGAGTCGCAGGTGCCGGAGCCCTACCAAGGAACGGAACGTCGGGCACAGGATCGGCGCGGGCCCGCGGATCGGCGGACCGGGCTGGACCGACGACGCGGACCCGGGCGCCGTCGAAGCGATTTGCGTAAACAGGCGGAAGAGGGCGAGATGGCGGACGAACTCCTCGAGTTCGTCCTGGCGGTGGATGAGTACAAGCGGGTGAACAACCGACCGTTCCCCACCTGGAGCGAAGTGTTCGAGCTCATTCAGTTCCTGGGCTACCGCAAGGTCGCCGACCGGGGAGAACACATTAACCGCGTAAAGCTCCAGCAAACTCTGCCGCCCGAGACCGACTCTTCGACGGAAAACGACTGACACGGGGTCGCCCTTGCGCGGCAAAGTCGACTCGGGACTCGGCCGCCACCAAGGGCTCGCAAAGCCGGAAGACACAGGAGCGAACCGGCGTGAATACGACCGATCAGGCTGTTTTCGTGCTCCGCGTCCTGCTGGCCGTTGGGCCACTGGCGGTGTACTTCCTCGGCTTGGGGCTGGTCAACAGCCAGGCCCGGCCCTGCATGATCAACGCCCGTGCGGACTTCACCCTCCTGGTTATCGTTTTTCTTCCGGTGATTCTCTTTCCCGCGTTCGTTCTGATTGAGCACGGCTGGCCTGGCGTGGTCGGCGGTGTCCTCGCAGGCGTGCTGGCCCTGTTCTTCGGCCTGTTGCCCAAGCGCGAGCAGAGCTGGGTCGTCTACAACTGCAGTCCCGCTCAATGCCGTCGCTTGCTCGGGCAGGCGGCGCGAGAACTGGGATGGCGGATGAAGGCCGACGATGAGGCGGACAACGTCCATCTCCACCCGGTCGGTCTGAGGCTCGCGTTCTCCTCGTTGCCCTGGCTGCGAAGCGTCACCCTACGGATTGACGGCAAGGCCACGCCAGAGGCCGTCGCCCATCAGCAGCGTCTGCTGGCCTCGCTGCGAACCGAGATGCGTCGCGAGGCCCTCCTGCCCTCCGCCACGGGTGCGAGCCTGGTGCTGATCGGTGTCGGCCTGCTCGGCCTTCCGATGTGGTATCTCTTCCACCATATGAACGCCATCGTCGAGGTCGTACGGCGTATTCTGTCCGCCTGATCGGCGGCCTCTGCTCGCCCTGTCTTTGCCTTGCAAGCCCGACCGCGATAACTATAATACCAGGGGTGATGGCTATGCCATCGTAACTTCTTGCCTCGCAAGACACTACGGTCCGCGAGGTTGGTGCGTGGACCGTCCGCCCGGGAGTCCCCATGTTGAGCACGCCATCCGAGTCCGATGCCGACCCTGCCGTCAGGCAGCCTGGAGCGATGACTGAGCCACATGGCGCCGCCGCACAGATCCTGGTGGTGCCCGCCCAGGGGCGTCAGACTGCGTTGTGGATGATTGCGGTGTTGCTGGCGATCATCGCGACGGCGCTCATTCTGCGCTGGGATGAGTCGGCCCTCTCGAAATCGGCGTGGGCCCAGTCGGCGGTGACGGGCGCGGGGCCCGCGCCCGGTGGGCGAGGTATCTACGCCTTTGCGGGCCAGATCAGTAGCCGCAGTTACGGTCTGTTCATGCTGGATGTGGACAGCGGGACGATCTGGTGTTACGAAATAGCCCGGGGCGCAGTCGACGAGCCCCACCTGAAACTGGTGGCGGCGCGAAGCTGGATCTTCGACCGCTACCTGGAGGAGTTCAACGTCGCGGCTCCGACCCCCGGAGAGGTTCGCCGGCTGGTGGAGCAGCAACAGGCGGCTCAGCGGGCCCCGGCTCAGCCGCCGGGCGGCGAACCGATCCTTGCCCCCGCGCCTTGATGATCGTCGGAGCAGAGCCGTCAGAGCCTAAAGGACAACAATCATGGCCAAGATGTACTACAGCTTGGAAGAAGTCACCAAGAAACTCGGGTGCACCGACGAGCAGTTGCGTGCCTTGGTTCGCAGCGGCAAGCTGCGCGAGTTCCGCGACGCGGGTCGGGTGAACTACCGGGTCGATGAGGTCGATGCGGTGGCTGCCTCGACGGGCGACAACGTTCGGCTCGAAGAGAGCGGCGAGCTGACCCTCGAAGACAGCTCGGAGATCCCATTGGCCCCCGCCGACTCCAGCGACTCGACGGGCATGGCGGGCAGCGACGCACCCATCGACTTGGGCGGATCGGACAGCGGGGTTCTGAGCCTGGAAGGCTCCGGCAGCGGCGAATTGCAGCTTGAAGATAGCGCCACCGCCAAATCGCTGACCGACAGCAGCGATGCCCTCAGCCTCGAAGAGGTGGACCACACCGCCGTCGAGGGCATGAAGAAGGATGACACCGTCATCACGAACATTGGGATCAGTGTCTTCGATGACGACGATCTGGAAATCGCCGCGGACCCGATGGCCAAGACCGTCCTGACCGGGGCCGACGAGCATCTGGGGCTGGAAGGCAGCGGCGCGGGCTCGGGTCTGCTGGACCTGACACGGGAGAGCGACGACACGTCGCTGGGTGCCGAGCTCCTGGAAGGCATCGACATGGGCGACTCGGGAGAGACGGCCTCGCCCCCGCCGGCCGCGGAGGAAGAGGCCGCCATGGAACCCGAGCCGGGCTTGGTGGAAGCGGAGCTGGGCCCGGAAACGCGCGGCGGGGTGATCACCCTGTCGACCGTCCCGGCAGCATCGCCCGCGTTCACCGGATTGCTGGCGGCGGCGACGCTGTCGATGGCTCTGGCGGGAGCGATGGCTGTGGCGACGAGCATGCAGGCTTGGCCGGAGTACCTCAACGCCCTGGCCGCACAATTCTGGTTGTTCCTGGGCGGCACGCTGGCGGTGGGCGGGTTGTTCGCCGCTGTGGGCTACTTGGTCGGCCGGCAGGCAACGGCTGGTCCCCGTCCGCCCAAACCCAAGAAGACCAAGAAAGCGAAAGGCAAAAAGGGAGAGCCGGAAGCTGAACCCGAAGCTGAACCGGAGGCTGAGACGCTCGACCTGGGCGAAGGTGAGTTGCTGAGCTGAGTGGTCGTCTGACAAGTTATCCAGATCCGGGTCGACCCCCTCTTGCGACACGGTGGAGAAGCGTAGATACTGTACCGCCATGGCGGGCGTGGCCCGCGTGGTATCCGACGTCATGCACAACCACAACCGGCAAAATCGAAACGGTAAAGGAGGACCTCGATGGCACGGCACTGGGCGCTAGGGATGATCGCATTGGTCATGGGAGCCGGCAACCTGGGCTGCTATTACGACCAGTGGCAGAACGCGGAGCGGGACAATCGCATTCTTCGTGAGGATCTGTCGCGGACCAAGCAGGATCTGGCGGACTGCGAGTCGATGAACGCGCAGAAGGACACGATGATCGATGCGTTGAACAAACAGATCGCCGCCAAGAACGAACAGATCGGGACGTTGACCGCCGAGGCGGAACATCTGCGACAGGCGCTCAGTCAGGCTCAGGCCATTCTCGAAGCACAGGCGGGCAAGGGCCTGCAACCGGTGACGATCATGAAGACCCAGGCTCTGCCGGAGCCTTTGCATAAGGCGCTGCAGGCCTTGGCGGAACAATTCCCAGACCAGATCGAGTATCTGCCGGACAAGGGCGCGGTTCGCTGGAAGTCCGACCTGCTGTTCCCACTGGGCAGCGACGAGATCGCTGGGGCGAATGAAGCCGGAGAGGCGCTGCGGAAGTTCGCCGAGATTGTGATCGCCCATGCGGCCGAGTTCGACGTGGTAGTGGTGGGTCACACGTGCACAACGCCGATCCGTCGAGCGGAGACGCTGGCGCGGTTCCCGACGAACTGGTACCTGTCCGCTGGGCGGTCGATCCGGGTCATGGAGCTTCTCGGCCAGCAAGGCGTGCCCATGACGCAGATGGGAATCATGGGGTACGGCGAGTATCGTCCGATAGCGGACAACAACACGAACGAAGGCAAAGCCAAGAATCGCCGGGTGGAGATCTTCCTCGTGTCGCGTGGGGCCATCCAATCGATGAGCATGGGCGTGTACCAGGCTCCTGACCAGGGTTTGGCGTTCCTGCATGGCCGGGACGTCTTCCAGCCTGAGTAACGGCTTGGGCCTTTTCGAGGCGCGAGCCAACGAAATAGGGTATTTGCTCATTGCACAAGGCGCCCACCCGGGCGCCTTTTGCATTGGGTGCGGCCCGGGGGAGCGATGCGAAGCTGCGCTGTAATCGCCCCCCTGTGCGGATTGCTGTAACTGCTTGGCAGACAAGCAGCAATGCCACCGATGCTTGTGACGCATACCCGTCACGTGGCAGGTTCGATCTTCGCGTCTTCCCGCCGGCGGGACGGAAGCCGCGGCCGGTCGGTTGTGAGTTTGCGCACAAATCGCGCATACCCACTTGCCTAGTCGCCATTTATGGTGCATATTCTTATCGGAAGCGGCGGAGTCGCTTTGTCCTTGTCCGCATGCGAAGTCCAGCGGCAAGTTCGGGATCAGCTCGCACGCCCCAATTCTGGATCGGTGTGGTGCGGCTTGAAGCAGTTCAACCTATCCCCTTCCGCTGTTTAGGCGTAAAGCGACGCTCAATCCGCAGAAACCGTCCGTGGGGAAGGATCGGCGATTGGAGGTACGGCATGATCAAGCGACAACCCGGCGGGGAATATGAGTTCCGCCTTGAGCACCCGGCCGCCCACGAGGTGTTCTTGGTAGGCAACTTTGACCGGCGGCCTGGGGAGGCGTGCGTTCCCATGGCTCGCACGGCCTCGGGCGAATGGACGTGCCGGCTGCCGCTCAAGGAGGGGGTTTACGAATTCAAGTACTGGGTCGATGGCCAATGGTGCCTGGACGAGGATCCGCGTGCCTCGCAGGCTGCCCCCTTCCTGACCAGTTCACTCATGGTGACCGAGCAATCCGCCGCACCATACAGCTACGTCGGCTGAGGCTTATCTTCCGACTGAGCCCGCCCTGCGGTTACTGATCGCCGGTCGTCGCGGGCGGGTTCCGAATCTCCGCTCATGGCATGTTGGCGTTGCCTGACGCGTCCGCCTGAATCCGTTTGCCCGAATGTCCTCGTGGATCCATGTCTGCCGAGGAGGCGCTACCGCGTTCCGATATAAGCAGAGGACACCGCACCCAGAGCGGAATCCAGAGCCACCGCGGCCACTTCCGCGGGCATGACGGCGACGAAACATGCCCTGTGCCGCGGCAGCCGGATGCTCAGCCATGCATCCCGAGCGGACGCCATAAGAAGTAGCAAAAGCTGGCAGGCGAAATCCGCAGACAGTGCAGTCTTCAGCGGGTTTGCCATGGGGCGTAATTCCGAACGGAACCTAGGCGCAGCATGGCAATCGCGGTACAATGGGGGCATATCATGTGGGGAGAGACGGATTGCTGGGATCGAGGTGTCTTGGTGTCGCCTCTTGCGTCATGCGGGAAGAGGAGCACGAAGCCATGCGAAGAATCACGCAACTGCATTGGGTGGTGGTCGGCCTGTTGATCGGGACGTTCTCGGTGTGCCCCGTGTGGGGAGAGGCCGCCGGTAAGCCTTTGTCGCCCCAAGAAGCCCCCCAAGCAGTCGCAGGGCAACCTGGGGTTGAGAACAGCGGGGTAGTTCTCCTGTCAGCGGTGTCGCGGAAGAGTCACGGAACGGCTGGCGAGTTTGACCTCGACCTGGGAGTCGGAACCAATGCCAACGTGGGCCTGGAGTGCCGAGCCGGCGGGCCAACGCAGGTGGTGCTGACCTTCAGCGGGCCGGCCGATGGGGTCGATGTACAGACCTCTGCGGGCTCTGTGGACGCGATCCTGGTGGAAGGCTCGCAGGCGACGGTCGAGCTGGGCGACGTCCCGAACGGCATCTGCCTGGTGCTGGGTGTGTCGGGTGTTGCCGGCCTGGAGAGCGAGACCTGGGTGCGCATCCGGGTCTTGGTCGGCGACGTCAACGGTGACGGCGCGGTCAACATCTTCGACCTGGTGCAGGTCCGCAACCAGTTGAACCAGCCGGTGACGGCGAGCAATTTTCGAGCAGACGTCAACGCCGACGGCAGCATCAACATCTTCGACCTGGTGACCGTGCGGAACAACCTGAACACGGCGGCGGTCTGTCTGCCCCCCGGCATGGTCCTGATCCCCGCCGGCGAGTTCCAAATGGGCGATACGTTCAATGAGGGCTCGTCAAACGAGCAGCCCGTGCATGCCGTCTGGGTGGATGCCTTCTACATGGATCGGTATGAGGTGACCAAGGAGCTGTGGAACACGGAGCGGTCCTGGGGGCTGTCGAGCGGCTATACCGACCTGATCGCCGGAGGCGGCAAAGGGGCGAACCATCCGGTGCACAGCGTCAACTGGTTTGACTGCGTGAAATGGGCCAACGCCCGTTCGGAGGCGGAAGGTCGGACGCCCTGCTACTACGCCGACGCGGGGTTGACGACGGTTTACAGGACGGGCGAGTTGGCGCCGTACGTGAAGTGGGATGCCAACGGCTACCGGCTACCGACGGAGGCCGAATGGGAGAAGGCGGCCCGGGGAGGCGTGTCGGGACAACGCTTCCCGCATGGCAACACGATCAATCACGATCACGCCAACTACAGAGCGAACGGCAGCGCCTACACGTACGATACGAGCCCGTATACCACGGGGACGTATCACCCGACGTTCGCGGTAGGCGGTATGCCCTACACCAGCCCGGTAGGCTATTTTGCCCCGAACGGCTACGGGCTGTACGACATGGCGGGCAACGTGTGGGAGTGGTGCAACGACTGGTACGGCGGCACGTACTACAGCAGCAGTCCGTACAACAACCCGCGCGGGCCAGCGACGGGAAGCTCCCGCGTGTTGCGCGGCAGCTCGTGGTACGCCGGCGCGTACATCTGCCGCGCGGCGAACCGCAACAACTACTCCCCGGGCACCCGCTTCACCACCCTCGGGGTCCGGGTGGTGTGTTCGGTCGGCGGCGTGGACTGACTGGGTTACCCTTTGCCCTGTGTTCTCTTACCCTTTGCTCTTGATGCCCCGAGCGAAGCGAGGAATCGACGGGAACAAAGGCAGTGGGCAGAAGGCAGAAAGCACAAAGGCAGCAGGCAGTGGGCAGTAGGCAGAATCACCGCGTCATCAAGGACGTTTCACGATCTGCGCAAAGCACCATCGCCTGACTGATGGACGCGCGAAGACCTGAACCGCAGCCACGAGGCAGCAGAGGCCATGGAGATTGCCTCTGCTGCGGTTGCTTGTTGCTTCAAGCGAGCTGGCGGACCGATCAGAATCGCTTCCTGACCCTTGACATCGCTGCACGACGTAAAGGGCAGGCGGGCGCGGCTCTGCCGGATCTGAGCCGGCGAGGGATGACGGTGAAGTCGGGGCGCGGCCGCTTCCCCGACATGACGTTGGGGAGCGGCCACCGCGACACGATGCTGATACGCACTGCTCGCCGCCAAAGCGGGTCAATCTTCACGCCGTCCGCATGTGCTCCTCTGATGGTCCGAAGGAGATTTGAAGCGGGCGGTGCAGCCCGGCGGCGATACGCTGGAGCATGGACAGGGAATGGCCCTCGTAATCGGCGTTCTCCAGCCGGGCGATGGTCGGCTGACTGGTGCCGATGAGTTTGGCAAGCTGGGCCTGGGTCAGCCCGGCCGCCGTGCGGGCATCATGGATGAGTTGGGCGACGCGGCAATTCAACGTGGCTTGTTCGATGAGTTCGCGCTGCTCGGGGTCGTCAGCCACCATCTTGTCGATGATTTTGAGGGCGTCCGCGGTTTTCTTAGCCATCGCTGGTATCCTCCAGATACCGGTGCCCATCCGGATCCTGTTCGTACCGTTTCTTGCGTTGAATGGCCCGTTCGATATCCGTATCCGGCACCTTGTCCTCTTCGGTCGACCCGTGGGCAAGCACGGCCACGTCCCGGCCGTGGAAGAAGTACGGCACACGGTAGTTGACCCGGCCACCGCGCGTTCGAAGTTCGTAAACCCCCTCCCGCAGATAGTCGGCATGGGGCCGCCGGAGCTCGTGCCCCATCTCCGCCAACAGTCGGATGCGGGCCACACAATACGCGTGGGCCTTGCGGTTCTCCCGCCTCAGCTTCTTGAGCCAGTCCAGGACGGGGACCGTACCGTCGTCGTCCTTGTAGAAGTAGACGGCTGTATCGGGCACCAAGCCTACCCCCATATTATACCAAACTTGGTATACGCGTCAACCCACCCAGCGATTTCCTCGTGGATGGCCGAGTTATCACCGCCGGGCGGTGGCGATTCCACACCCGGCCGAGAGTGGCAACCAGCCCAGCGTTCAGCCCTCATCGAGTCACACTTCGCGCATCGCGCCGCCTAACCCTGTGACGGACGGCGACCGTTCCGCGATCGACGCAGCCTCGCTGACCACATGAGAGTCGGTGGCACCATGAAGAGGTGTGTTTTCGAGGCTGCGTTAATCGACATGCAGGAAAGGGAGAATTGCCATGCAGAACCTGAATCGCGCGAGTGAGGAACTGCTTCGCCGAAGCCTGGATGAACGCTACGACTCACTGGCGGCACTGCCAACCGGACCCAGCAGGAGCCTATGCCCACGGAGGGCTGCTTTGCCACGACCGCCGGCCCTAGCGACCGCTGGGCGGCATAGAAATCTCCCGCGCCGGCGGCCACGGCTCGGCTGTCTTCGACCCTGAGGCTCTCTTCGAGCCTGAGCATGAGGCTCAGCCTCAGAGCCGAAGGCGGGCTCGAAAAGAGCTCGCCGAAGTCAGGGGGCGGCCGCTACCGCGACAGGCTGACCGGCCAGCGGTATAATTTGGCCCCATGCGATTCACTAAGATGCACGGTCTGGGTAACTGTTACGTTTACGTGGACTGCTTTGCCGAGCGGGTACCCAATCCGCCGGCTTTGGCCCAGCTGGTCAGTGACCGGAACACCGGGGTCGGCAGCGACGGGCTCATCCTGATCTGCCCATCGCGCGTCGCGGACGCGCGGATGGAGATGTACAACATGGACGGCTCGCGCGGGCAGATGTGCGGCAACGGCATCCGCTGCGTGGGCAAGTACGTCTACGATCACGGGCTGTCGAAGGCCAACCCCCTGCGGATCGAGACCGACGCGGGCGTGCTGAGTCTGGATCTGACCATCGAGGCGGAGAAGGTCTCGCAGCTTCGGGCGAACCTGGGCGAGCCGCGCCTGCGGCCGGGGGATCTGCCGGTGCTGCTCAAGCCTTCGGAGATGATCGGTCACCCGATCGAGCTGCTGGGGCAGGAGGCGTACCTGACCTGCGTGTCGATGGGCAACCCGCACGCGGTGGTGCACGGACTGCCGCTGGCGCTGCTGGGGCCTCGCGAGCTGGAGGCCGAGGGACGGCGGCTGGAAACGCACGCGATGTTCCCCGAGCGCACCAACGTGCACTTCGCCGAGGTGAATGGCCCCGGCGAGGTGAGCATGGTCACCTGGGAGCGGGGCAGCGGAGCGACGGCGGCGTGCGGGACGGGGGCGTCGGCCGTGTGCGTGGCCGGCGTGCTCACCAAGCGCAACGATCGCCGGGTGACCGTGCATCTACCGGGCGGCGACCTGCTGATCGAATGGCCCGAGGCCGACAACCACGTCTACATGACCGGCCCGGCGGTCGAGATCTTCAGCGGCGACTGGCCCGCGGTGCCGGCGTAGCCGACCGAAGAGTCTGGAACCACCGATCCGGCTCCGCCCTGCTGCGCCGCGACGCGTGAACGCGGATAGACGCCGATGTGGTTTCTTCGTTGGGTGGCCCAGGTTCTGTAGATTTTTGGGTGACTTGCCATCCGCTCGGCTCCTGGGGCAAAATGGCGAATGCCCAAGGCCCAATGGCCAATCAATGACGAAGTTCGAAACCCGAAACTTCGGCCGTGGTCGAGCGCACTCGTCATTCGGGCTTGATTGGTCATTGGTGCTTCGCCATGGGGCATTTCGTCGGCGAATCGCGAGTTGCAGCCACGACGAGGCGACCTTGGGGCCGGCGTGTCCCGCGCTAGGCCCGTCGTTCACGTCGGGTGAGTACGGCGTGCCCAGCGGAGGGATGATCCCGGTTTACCGGGATTCTCGATGGGCGGCTTGAGCTGTGGGAATCCCGACGGTACACCTACCGGGTAAACCCATACATCGAGAACCCCGCTAGAGCGGGCTGGGGGCCATCGGGCGGCAGCGTGGAGCCGGAGGAGGAGGATCAGCGGGCGGCGAACGACTCAGACTCCTGGGATCTGGACGAGTGAGTCAGTCCGCGTGACCGCATATGCGAGGCGGGTGGCCCAAGTCGTTTGGACTTTTTTGGGGGGCGATTGCGGCGGCCTGACGAGTGCGGCGAAGGGAGCAGCGTTTCACGCAGGGCGCAATCACTTCCCCACCTCCACAGAAGGTGAGCCACCCGGCGATTGCGACAGGCCTCTTCATTGGGCCGCTGAGACAATGAGCCAGAAGAACATGCCGCCGAAGGCCAGGGCGAACAGGAGGACGAACACGCAGCCTTTCATTGTGGCCAGCGGACGTTTGCCCCAATGTCGAATTGAGCGGTTCCTGAAGAGCATATCGAGCGTCCTGATGACCGATCGCCTGCAACGGCTCTGTATCCACCTTGGGATCTCTGAAGAACCCCCTTCGCGGTTCGGCACAATCCGCGACTCCAATCTGAAATCGCAAATTTGAAATCCCAGATCGGGGTTGCCCAGAGGTTCTCATTGTGGCCCGGAAGGCACCGGTCCGTCAAAGCGCACAGAAGAGAGTCACTCGCCATTCGGGTGCATCCACCGAGCCGTGGCGGCTGGCGGGGCTGGCACGCGCCGTCGTGTGGCACTGCTGCGTCAGCAGTGTCTCTCCCCCGAAAAACACCGCTCACAGAGCAGTGCCAAACGGATGAGGCCTACCCCTCAACAAAAGATGCACCCGTCGCCACTCAAGTCGCGGTAAGGCATACATCCTCTGCTGCCGCCGAATGAGAAACCGTAGAGAACGATTTCACCTTGAAGGTTACGGGCGGACGTTGACTGACGAATGCGGGCGATCAGGTCGCTGCAGGTGTGGCGCGGGCGGGCTGAAGGTTGGTTGCGGCGGCGAGGTGGACGTTCCGGCCAGTTGAAGCGACGGCAGAACCGGGACGAGCCCTCGATCGGCGAGGTCGGCCAGGGTGGCGCCCGGGCGAGCGTGACGGCTGTGCAGGATGTGCAGGGCCTGCACGTCGTAGAAGGTGAACATGGGGGAGAAGTCGTTGACCATGGCCGGGTCGTCCGGCGGGACGGAGCCCTGCATGCGTGAGAGCAGACCGGCGCGGACATGGCAGAGCCCCAGCGTGTGGCCGACCTCATGAGCGAAGACGCGAGGGCAGGTCTCGGCCGGGTCCAGGGCGACGGCCAGCACAATCTCCATCGGACGAACGAATCGCCCCTCCGCGGTCCACTTCATGAAGGTCACGCCGCCGCGACCTTGAAGCGGAGGTGCCTCGGCGGGCAGATAGCGGACGGGGATGACCACGGTGTCGGCGGCCGCGGCGGAGATGGCCGTGGTTTGGGCCTCCGCGGACAAGCCACCTCCCGTCCACTCCTTCACCTGCGGAATGAAGAAGTCGGCGTAGCGATTGACCGCGGTGTCAGGGGCGGTGGGCACATGGAACAGCAGGTGCGTCCCCGCGGGCCAGCGGCGTGGTCGGGCGTCGAGGCGGACGGGGCCGCCGTCGTCGGAGAGCGGCCCGGTCTGGCCCAGCAGAGCCGCCAGCAAGGCCGGCGCGGGCGAACCGGCGATCACGTTGATCTCGCTGGTCGATCCACGCACCGTCGCGGCGGCGGTCATCACCCACCCGTCCGGCACCTCGCGGCAATCCACAATGAAGCGCCCGTGGCGATCCGCGCTGATCGTCCGCAGGAACCGGGCCGCCTCGCCGACCCGATCCAGGTACAGGTCGATCTGGGCATCGGGCGCGGCCAAGCAGTGCACTCGGGTATCCTGGATGCGCACCGGGGTGGGCACGAGGGGATCGAGGTGCAACGGCCCGCGGTAGATGGGCCTCATACCGTTCTGATGAAAGAGGCACTCGCGGGCGGACATGCGTCCGCCGGCCCCCGCGTCGAGGCAGCCGATGCCGCTGTAGCGGTTGCCGGCAAACACACAAGCCTGGAACTCGCCTGCGCTCTGATCGCGGAGACTGGCGCCATGGGCACCGTTGTAGGTAAACGCGGTCTGGTCGGCGGTCAGTTGTGATCGGCCGAAGAGAATCGCGCCGTAGTCGCCGCTGGCCTCGATGCGTGAGCGTTGGAGCCGGGCGATGGCTTGGTCCTGGAGTTCGATGCCGCGGCCGGCGTGCTGGCGAAGCTGGGTGCCCACCAGTTCGGCGCGGGCCTGCCCGGTCAGGAACAGCCCGAACCGCTGCCCCGCGGTCACGGTGCAGTCGGCCATGGCCAGGAACGCGGCTTGGCTGGCATCGGCGCTGGCAAAGCCGCCGCCCTCGAGGCGGCAGGCGGTCAGGCTGACTCGTCCGCCGTGGGTCAACACGAGGTTCCACTGGGCGTTACCGCGCAAGGTGCAACCGTCGAGTTGGGCCGTCGAGGCATGAAAGGCGGCCAGGCCGGACTGGCCGTTACCCGCGAGATGGCTGTCGGCCAGCGTGGCGGCGGTGTTGTCGTGGAGCTCGACGCCGTGGGTCGCGTTGGCGGTGATAAGGCAGCGATGAAGCGTCGCGGCGGCGTTTGCGAACAGGGCGAGGCCCGGCCCCTGGCTGCCGTGCAGCGTCACCTCTTCAAGCAGCAGCCGTGCGTGGTCCTTTGCCAGGATCGTGCGTTGCGTGCCCCCCACGACCGCGAGCCCGGTGAGCGTCAGGTGAGCCTGCGAGCTGACGACGATGCCGGCATCCGGGCAGGACGACAGGTCGAGGGTCACGTGCTCGGTACCGACGCGGCCGTCGATGCGATCGTGTCCACCCGCAGCCCTATTCATCGCCAAGGGCTCTGAGAGCTTAACAGTGGCACGATCCCCGCGGCAGGTCTCGGCATCGAAGGTGATGAGGTTATCGCGAGGGTCGGCGGCCGCCCGGGCCAGGGCATCGTGCAGGGTCACTCGGCCGGTGGTACGAGAGGCGACGTGCTCGTCACAGGTAACCAGGATGTGGGCGGACTCATCGCCCGCCGGGCGCTCGGCCGCGAGAATCCGGATGGCCGAGGTATGGGCCGCGACGGCAAGCATACCGACGAACACCACACCCATGCTTCGTGCCGGCCTGGTGAATATACAGCCCAAAAAACAGATCCCCCACAGAGCGCCTCGCGCGTACCCACACGGCTGTGGGTGGTATCGGTTTCGCCATATCCTCGCTTAACCGCGAAGGTTGGGACGATCCGCAGGTTGCGGGCATCGGGACAATACCCCTCGTCCGCGCCGTGTTCCGGCGAGCGAACGCGTGAAGTTCTCGGACCCTGAATGCGGTTCGTGTATTCGGACCAAGCGGCAGGGACGAAGGCGGTGGCAGGCGCTGTTTCGGCGTATCGCGAGGCGACAAGCCGATAGATGGAAAACATTTCCGGGCGTGGCTAGAATCGGATAAGCGTCGGCGAAAGGGGCTGGCGGATCGCGGGAATCCGCAAAGTCCGCTTTCACCGGCGGCCAAGCGGATCATCCCATCTGGGTCCGCGGCTTGCGTCGAGGAAGAAGGCAATGTCCGATCATCTTGAGCCAGAACAGAGCAACGACAGCGCGGTGAAGGCTCAGTCCAGCAAGCCGCAGCGGCGGAAGCTGCCCAAGAGCGCCATCCCGCGATCGCTTCCGCCGTGGAAGGTCCTGCTCCACAACGACGACAAGAACACCTGTGAAGACGTGATCAAGATCATCTGCCGCCTGACGCCCCTTGACGAGCAGGCGGCCATCACCTGCATGCTCGAAGCCCATAAGACCGGCGTGGCCATGTTGCTCGTCACCCACCAGGAGCGGGCCGAGCTCTACGTCGAGCAATTCGCCAGTTGCGGTCTGACCGCCAGCGCCGAACCCGATCAGTGAATCTCCGCCGTCCGCCCGACCCGCGCGCGAAAGAAAACCGCGGCGGAACACACCGCGGTCTTCAGTCGTATCGCCTCTTTCACCCTTTTTCTGGGCAATCCGGACCGGCGGGTCTCAGCGCCCCGCGCTGCGACGGCGGTGCAGCAGGGCCAGCGAGCCGAGAGCCAGGAAGGCCACACTCGCGGGCTCCGGCACGATCTGGAACCCGTTGAGGGCCACGCCGTGCTGACCGGCCACACCGGTGATGCGGACGAAGAACTCCGAACCGGTGAGATTGTCGAACTGGACGTAGTTGCCCTCGGTGGGGTTGAACTCGTCGGTCGAATTGATCAGCGTGTACACGGCCAGCGGGGTCGTGCCGTCGTTATCAATCGCGTACTCGGCACCTGGAGTGACGCGCGGGCCGGCCTTGTCCCTGCCGTAATAAGTGGCCAGCGGAGAGCCGCCGCCGATGAAATCGGCCTGGCTGTCCCAGACGCGGAACATGGCCCGCGACGTGTTCGAGGCCACGTCGTCGTCGCCGTCGAAGTACAGGATCACGGAGTACGAACCGCCGAACGCGGCCACGTCGAGCCCGGTGACCCGCAGGGTGATCACTGGCTCCGAGGTGCTGAACTTCGAGGCCTGAAGATACCCGCTCATCATCTGGTCGTGGCCGTCGTCGACGTCACCGCCCAGCGTCACCGGCGGGAACGGGCGAAAGACGTTGTCGTTGGTATTCTGCGAGCCGCCGTCCGACGTGCTCCAGAGGACCGTCGTGCCAACGGCCGCGGAGCCGTCCTCGTAAATGGGGTCGGCTTTGGACCCGGTGGGCCCGTAGCCGGCCGGCGAGGTCAGATCGTTCCACCTCCAGGCCGGGTAGACCCCCGCCGGATAGTCCACAATCTGCGCCACCGAGCAGTAGTTGCCGCTGATCATCTTGGCATCCGCACCCACAGCCGCTATCGCGACCACCGCAAAAAGAACACCACCCATGAACACAATACGCTCTCTCATCACATACCTCCTATTATCGCCCCCGACCAGCACACCCGGTCGGTCGGTCGACTGAATCGATGGAAGTCCCCGGCGATCCCGAGGACGCTGACATGCACTACGGTTTTCGCTCTCATCCTGCCTCGAATCTCTCGATACCCTTGCTACTCAGGTGTCATCGTAGGCATCGCGTCGAGTGCTGCCCAATGAAATCCTCATGTGTCAGAAGAAAAAAATACCCTTTGCCGTATGCGCATCAAACCCGCGGCGCGCCCGTGATTCACATCGTCGGCGCCCAGTCCGCAGACAGCGGCAGCGCCGCATACTCAAGACACCTCGTGCCACAGACCGGACGCAAGAACCGCAACTGCCACATGGTCGGCTTGGCGTTCGCGCTTCTCGGCCGTAGAATGCCCACCGTCAATCAGCGTGCCCCCGCAGCCCGACACCGACACAACCGTCGCTCGGCGGCGAAGGGGCGGTGGACAACAAGCGATCTGTCTGGTGGATCGATTCGCAGGAGCACCCGCCATGGCCAAAACTGCCCGCAAAACCCAATCCTCTACCGACGTGCCCGTGATGAACCCCGCTCAGTTGGGCGGCATCGAAACCTCCGTGCTCGACAACGGCCCCGGGAAGGGCGTACGCATCGCCTGGATCAACACCGGGGCGGGTCTGCGATACAAGGTGGTCATCGACCGCGGCCTGGACATCGCCGACGCCGAGTTTCTCGGCCAGTCGCTCACCTGGCATTCCTACACCGGCGTGACCGCCCCTTCGCACAGCTACAACCACGACTTGGAATGGCTCCGCGGCTTCTACGGCGGGCTGCTGGTCAGTTGCGGCCCACTTAACACCGGCGGCCCCTTCGTCGAGGACGGTGCCGCGTTCGGCCTGCACGGCACCCATTCGCACTCCCGGGCCACCGTCGAGTCCATCATCAATCCCGACCTCGCCCGCCAACGCCTGGAGATGAGCATCACCGCCATCATCCGCACCGCCCGGGTCTTCGGCCCCAACGTCGAGCTCCGCCGAACCATCAGCAGCACGCTCGGCGAGCCCACCATCCGCGTCCACGACGAGTTCCTCAATCGCGACAACCGCCCCGTGGCACACGCATGGCTCCTGCACATCAACTTTGGGTACCCCCTGCTCGAGCCCGGAGCCAGCACCTACTGTTACCGCGGGAAGCTCACCTACCGCAGCGACAGCGAAGACTGGTTCGGCAAACGCGAAGACTTCCGCGCCGCCCCCGCCCCGCAGGAGAACCACCGCGGCCGCGGCGAGGTCTTCACCTACATCGCCCCGCCCGCCGACGCGAAAGGACTTGTCACCGCCGGCGTGGTCAACCGAAAACGCGGTTTCGGCGTCCGCATCGAGTACCCGGCGAAAGACTTCGCCCGGCTCGGCAACTGGCAACACTGGGGCCCCTGCGGCTCGTACACCGGCGCCCTCGAACCCATGACCGCCGGCGTCGAGGGCCGACCCTCCGACCGCCAGCGCGGATGGTACGCGGAGCTGCAGCCCGGAGAATCGGTCGTCCATCGCTGCACCATCACCGCCACAAACGCGCCGCGCGAGCTCGACCAGCTCCTCAAACTCAACCGGTGATCGACAGCGGAAACACACCCGCCCACACGGCGTGATATGCAAACATGTCCTGGCAGCGATCCCCAAGACCGCCACCTTCGACATAAGGTGATCATTGAGAAGCGGGGCTGCTTTTCTGGCGGCCGGTCCGCGAGCAAGCTATGATGCACGCCATAGTCTGCTTCGCCAGTAAGGCTCAACGCGTTACACAACCCGAGGGATCATGACCGAATACGACACATCACAGACACTGCTGTTGGGGCACAGCCCGGACCCGGACGATGCCTTCATGTTCTACGGCCTGGCCAAGGGGCTGGTGGACGCCGGTCGATGGCGGTTCGAGCATGTGCTGCAGGACATCCAGACGCTCAACGAGCGGGCCCTGCGCGGCGAGCTGCACATCACCGCGATCAGCATCCACGCCTATCCGTACGTGGCCGACCGCTACGCCCTGACGAACTGCGGGAGCAGCATGGGCGACGGATACGGACCGCTGGTGGTCGCCCGCGAGCCGATGGCATGGCAGGATCTTCGAGGCCAGCGCATCGCCGTCCCCGGACGCATGACCACCGCTTTTCTGGCTTTGAACCTGCTGCTGGGCCGCGACGCGTTCGAGCACGAGATCGTGCCCTTCGACCGCATCCTCGAGCACGTCGCCGCCGGTCGGGCGGACGCCGGGCTGATCATCCACGAGGGCCAACTGACCTACCAGCGCCAACGGCTCGAGTCTGTCGTTGATCTCGGTGTCTGGTGGAAGACCGAGACCGGGCTGCCGCTGCCGCTCGGGGGCAATGTCATCCGCCGCGACCTCGGTGCGGAAAACATGCGGGAAATCGCCGCGATTCTGCAACGCAGCATCCGCTACTCGCTCGATCATCGCCGCGAGGCGGTGGCCCACGCCCTGGCCTACGCCCGGGACATGGGCACGGATCTGGCCGACCGGTTTGTCGGCATGTACGTCAACGACTGGACGCTGGACTACGGCGAAGCCGGCCGATCTGCGGTCCGCGAGCTGCTTCAACGGGGCCACCAGGCCGGCCTCGTCCCCGCCGTCGAGACCATCGACTTCGTGTGAGCGAGTACGTCACGCAAGCGTTGATCTCGGTCGAAGAACCGCGCGGACCCAAGCCCGCGGTTCGTTTATCGGCAACAGCCAGTCGGAGCGAATGGGATGTTTACGATTCCGGCCAAGCCCGCGGGCCGACGCTAACCAGCAAGCCCTCGCCGGTGATCGGGAATTGCTGGAGGTAGTCGCGGATGGATTCGTCGGACACCCGCTCGACCGCCGCGAGCCGTTCTTCCGCCGACCGCGGCTGGCCGTGATACTCCATATCGTCGACGATCTGCCCCAGGCGATAGAAGGGCGCCTCGGCCTCCACCGCCAGCGACGTCCGCCGCAGGTTCTTCACCCGTTGGACCTCCTTGGGCTCCGGACCTTGCTCGACGAGCGTCTGGGCCTCGTGGCGCATGGCCTCGAGCACCCGCTCGCAATGGGCCGGCTCACACAGGGCGTACAGGACCATCAATCCGAAGTCGCCGTACTCCTCGCGGAAGACCGCCGCTTGGGTGCTGAGCCCCTTCTGCATGATGTTCCAATAGAACCGAGAGTTGCTGCCGCCCAGAATGGCCGCGATCGACTCGGCGGTCTCGTTCAACTCGTGCGTTCCCGGCGCCGCCGGAAACGCCAGCACCACCGCCTGCTGGTGGAAACGCTCAAGCGACCGCCGAGCGACCCCGCTGCGCAGCACCGGCGCCGGCCCGCGCGGACCGGCCTCCACCGCCGGCCAGTCGCCGCACAGCCGCTCCGCCATCGCCACGACATTCTCCGGATCGACTCTGCCAGCCACAACCAGCGTCAAATTCTCCGGGGCATAACGCGACGCATGGTACGCTCGCATCTGCTCGACACTCAGTTCCCGGATGGTCCGCTCATATCCCAGCACCGGCCAAGCCAGCGGGCTGTCGGGGCAGAGCGACTCGTACAATAGATCGTAGGCGTTGGAGCTCAGATCGTCGCCTGACATGGCGATCTCCTCGAGCACCACCTGCTTCTCGACGTCGAACTCCCCGGCCGGCAGCGTGGACCGCATCATGTCCGCCAACAAATCCAACTGCCGCTCCAGTTCCTCCGCCCGCACCCAGCCATAGTAGAACGTGCGGTCTTTGCTGGTGTACGCGTTGTACTGCGAGCCCATCTCGTCGAACTCGATGTTGATCCGCTGCCAATCGCGGCGGGCGGTACCCTTGAAGCACATATGCTCAAGGAAGTGCGACACGCCGGCCAGAGCGGAATGCTCATCCCTCGCTCCCGTACGAGCCAAGAACCCGCAAGCCACTGAGGGAACGTGCGGCATGACCTCGATCACCACCGCCAAACCGTTGGATAGACGCAACTGAACGAATCGACTCGTCGACATCACACCCTTCATTCCATCCACATATCTTGCCGTTCACCGGCTGCACCAGCAAGGTGCCGGTGCCACAACCCTATTCCGCCTGCAGATCCTGTGGGCCGAGCGTCACCACACTGAGCCGGTCACGTGGATGGGCCGTCAGGTACCGACGCACGGCGTCCACCGTGACCGCCCGCACCCGGGCCACCTTCTCCGCCAACGCCATCGGCCGACCATGGAAAAACAGATCATCCACCAGCCGCGAGGCCCGCGACCGGGTCACGTCTCCACGCGTCTGCACCTGGCTGACGATCCCGATGATCGCGCGCTCGACCTCGGCGGCGGTCAGATCCTCCGCCAGCCGGTTGATCTCCCGCAGCAGCGTGGCATACGTCCGATCCAAATGCTGCGGCGTGGTCGAGGCCCCCAGGTGCACCATCCCGCCGCGACGCGGATGATCCCCCCAGGCACTCACCCAATACACCAAGCCCTGCTTCTCGCGAACCTCGGTCCAAAGGCGACCGCTCATCCCCCCTGCCAGCGCCCCGAGCACCACCAACTCCACCGGATAGTCCGCGTCCGTCACCGCGGCACCGGGAAAGCACATCACCACCTGCTCCTGCTCGAAGTCCTTCGGGTAATGCGTACGCCCGGGCGCGAAACGAACAGCCGGCTCTGGCTGGATCTCGGTGCTGGCCGTGGGAGCCCTGAACCCGGCAAAGGCCCGCTCGAACAAATCCGCCACGCGGCCCGCCTCCACCGGCCCCGCGACCGCCACAAGCATCCGATCCGCCGCGAAGAATCGCTGCCAGTGCTCTACCACCTGGTCACGCCCGATCCGATCGAGCGTCGCACACTCGCCCAAGGCATGACGCCCCAGCGGCTCGCCGTACGCCTGCCGACTCAGCAGTTTCTTCGCCAGATCCAGCGGCTCATCATCCAGGGCCGCCAACGCCTGCCTGCTCAACTCCACCGCCACCTCGCACGCATCCCGCGGAAACGCCGGCGTCCGCAACATCTCCGCGTGCAGGGCAATCGCCTCGTCCAGGAACTCAGGCAGACACAGGCAGGAGAAACCCGCGGTCTCCCGCCCGGCAAAGGAGCTGTGCGACACCCCGATCGCGTCAAACGCGTCATTGAGCGCCCGGCCGTCACGCTTCGCCGTCCCCTTGGCGATGGCCTCGTCCATGACGTAGGCCACGCCGAGGTAATCCGGGGATTCGAGGGCATATCCGGCCAGCACGCGGAGTTCCACCGCGACCACCGATCGGCCGGGTATCTCCATCACCGCCAAGTCGATCCCGCAATCCAGCCGGCGGTGCTCGACCCGCTCCTCAAACACACTCATGATTGTTCACCAGGGGAAACCGGAGAGCCCAAGCGCGGGCAGATTTCGGAAAGCTTCGTGGCCAGCATGGACGCGTCGGCCGCCTCCACATTCAGCCTCAGGACGGCGGCCGTGTTGCCCGGTCGCAGGTTGAACCACCAATCCGCATACTGAACCGTGATGCCGTCCAGATAGTCGATCTCCGCATCGTGGTATGTATCCGCCAACTGCTCCATCGTCCGCTGTGGATCGTCACAGCAGAAACTCAACTCCGCGGACTTGGCATATCGCCGCAAGGGAGCAATCAGCTCCTTCAGCAACCGCCCCGATTGGCCCAGAACGTTCACCATCGCAGCAAACGCGATCAAACCCGAATCCGAGCACCAATTGTCCCGGAAGTAAAAATGCCCGGTCAGCTGCCCGCCGAACGCACCCTTCGTGTCCAGCAGAGCCTTCTTGATAAACGGAGACCCGCACCGCTCGCGGCGAGGTACACCCCCCACTTTACGCACCTCTTCCGCCACCACCCGCGAGCAACGCACGTCGTACACGATCGTCGCTCCAGGAAACTCCTTCAGGAAGTGGCCGGCAAAAAGCGCGGTCACGAGATCGCCCGACACCGGCTGCCCCTCGTGATCCACGAACACGCACCGATCCGCGTCCCCGTCGAAACACACCCCAAAAGCCGCCTTCGCCCGGATCACCCGATCTCGTACCTGGCTCAGGTTCTCCTCAACCAGCGGATCTGGACCGTGGATGAATTCCCCGTTGTGCTCGAAGTTCAACCGCACCACGTCCAGCCAATCGAGATCTCCAAACACCAGGGCAACCGCCCGGCCGGCCATCCCGTTCGACGCGTCCACCACCACCCGCAAAGGCTCCTCCGGCGTGAACGGCACGTCGTCTTCTCGCAGAAAGCTCCGCACAAAACCCCGGTACGACTCGGTCAGATCCGCCTGCTGAAGCTCGGCCACCTGGGCGGTCGTGTGCCGCAATGTGTTCTTGGCAATCTTGCTGACCTTGGTCAACCCCGTGTTGGCGCTCACCGGCCGGGCCTTCTGCCCGCAGATCTTGAAGCCATTGTAGGCTGGCTCATGATGCCCACCGGTCACCTGCACCCCACCACAACAAGTCAACCGGTTGACCGCAAAGCAGAGCTGCGGCGTATCGATCAAACCCAAATCGATGACCGGCGCCCCCCCCGCCCGCAACCCGTCCATCAACGCTTCCGCCAGCGGCCGGCTGCTCTTACGCATATCCCGCCCGACCACCACGGCCGACTTGTCCGTCCGGCTCCGGTCATAGCCCCGCAGCTCCGACCGCAAGAACTGGGCACACGCCTGCCCGATCCGCCACGCGGCCTCGGCGTCCAGCGGATCGGGATACCGACCGCGAATGTCGTAGGCGGTAAACAACGACTCGATAAGATCCGCCTTGGGTGCCAGCGGCATCGCCGGCCGCGCAGTCACCAACGGCCCACGCCCCGCGGTGACCGTGGAGGCCGCCTCCACCGGCCGGACCGCCTCGTCTTCCGGGGCCGATTTCGCCGCCTCACGCTCGTCGTCGTTGAACTGGCATCCCTTGCACTTGGGGTAGTTGCTTCGCCGCCGCCCCAGGCAGACCGCGTCCGAGATTCGGATACGCTCCTCACCCGGGCAGTACCGATGATACGCGGCCGCGTTTTGAGGGTTGCTTGACACGCCTGTCCTCGGACCCACGAACCCTTTTCGTTACCCGGGCATCTTACCCGAAACCCCGAGCCAGGTCAGCCGCCCGGCCGTTTGACTCCCGCGCCGCCCCCATTAGAATGACCTCACCATACGTTGGCGAGACAACCGTGGTGTAGCCCTGCCGACGAAACCGGGCGACTTCAGAACGCCCTTGGTCCCGACGGACCTCAAGGAGCACCAATGTCTTTTCGTGGATCGTCTCATAGGCGGACCCGGTGGGCGGCCGTCCTCATCATGGCCACACTCTCGGCCGGCGGATGCGAGTCTTCCACGCGGCAGGAAGCTCCCGCCGTCACTCCCCAATCCGCCGCTGCCCGGGCACAGAACCTCGCCGCCACTCGGCTGGCCCAGCAGGAGCAGGAGACTGATAGCCCCGCCGCCGAGCTGCAGGCCCGACCGGTGGGGCCCAGCAACGCCGTGTCCGCCGATGCGGCCACCGACATCGGTGCCCAAATCCCTGACCCACGCGATATCCAGACCATCCTCGAACGCGACCGGGATGAAGAACTCGCTCTCCTCGACCAGCGACCCCTCGCTCCCGAAGCCCGAGAACGAGAGCGGCAGGATATCACCGCCCACCACGCTCGCAGGCTCGAACGTATCCTGGCCAGAACGGCCAACATACACCGATCCAATCAGGCTGAGCTCAGCCTCACCGATGCCATTCGCCGAACCCTGCAGAACAGCTACGCCCTGCAGGTCCAGGCCTACAACCCCGCGATCGACGCCACCCGTATCGTCGAAGCCGAAGCCCAGTTCGACGCCGTCTACTTCGCCAATCTCAGCTACACCAAGCAGGATTACCCAACCGCATCGCAATTGGTGAGCTCACTGAGCGACGCCCGCAGCTTCGAGACCGGTGTGCGCAAACTCCTGTCCACCGGCATGCAGGTCCGCGCCAGTTACGCCGTCAGCCGAAATTACACCAACCTCGCTTACGCCACGATCAATCCCTCCTACTTCAACAGCTTCATCGTTGAGTTCCGCCAACCGTTCCTTCGCGGCTTTGGCCTCGACTTCAATCGCTCACAGATCGAGATGCAGAAACTCAACCGCATGATCAACGTCGAGCGGTTGCGCCGCGAGATCCGCGAGACAATCTTCAATGTCGAGCAAACCTACTGGACTTTGCTCAAGGCCCGCAGGGCGGTCACCGTCTCCGCCCGCCTGCTCACCGAACTCGAAACCATTCTCGACTGGCTCGCACAACGCAAAGAGGCGGGATACGACGTCTACGGCGTGCAACTCAACCTCACCATCAGCCGGATCGAACAACGCAAGGTCGATTTCATCCGCCGCTGCAACGACGTCCGCAACGCCGAAGACGCCCTCAAAACCCTGATGAACGACCCCGATCTCAACCTCGCCGCCGACGTCGAGATCATCCCTGTCGACACCGCTTCGCTCGAGCCCGTCGTGCTTGACGAGTTGGGCGAGATCTCCGCCGCGCTGACCCACCGGTCCGAGTTGCACGAGGCCCGCCACACCATCGAGCAGGCCCAGTTGGCGGTCGGAGTAGCCAAAAACCAGGCCATGCCCCGGCTCGACGCCATGTTCCGTTACATGATCGACGGGCTCGGCGAGCATTGGTACGGGGCCTTCAGCCAGATGAGCGAACACGATTTCAACGAGTATGTGCTGGCCATCGAGTTCGAGTGGCCCATCGGGAACCGCGGGCCCGAAGCCGCCGTCCGCCGTGCAAGACTCCAGCAGGCACAGGCAATTGCCGCCCACCGCGGCCAGATCGAAAGCGTCATCCGCGAAGTCAAACAGGCCATCCGAGATCTGCACACCAACTACGAGCAGCTCGGCCCCACCCTGCAGGCTTCCCGGGCCACCCGCGACCAGCTGCGGGCCACCAAGGCTCGCCAGGAGCGACTGGACCCGCCGGCCTTGCAGGTCGAACTCGATGCCCACGAGGCGCTGGCCTCCTCGCGAGACTCGCTCCTCCAAGTGCTCGCCAACTACAACATCGCACTAACCAACCTCGAACGGCGCAAGGGCACACTGCTGCACTACAACAACATTGCCATCCGCGGGCTGGACAACGAGAAGTACCAGGCCCCCTACCGCCCCGCCGCTCCGTGAGTCACTTACGGCCCGGAGCACCGGCAGCCTGTGTGACTCGGCATGCCCCTGTCGCTTGCGCCGCCACACCACCTGCCTTTTCGTCCGCCCATCCCTTAGAATCACCCGTTGGCGTGCCGCGAGCCCTCCCTGAACGCGGCCCGCAACCCAACAGGATGCGCCCCAATGGCCAATGACCCCTCCACCCCCGGATCACCGCTACCCGCCGATCGCCTCGATTCCCTCTTCGCCAACCACCCACGCAGCTGGCAGCAGAATCTCTACGTCTACCCCGTGATCAGCCGGCGCAGCGGCGGCCTGTCCATCGGCGTTAACCTGAACCCCGACAAAGCCTGCAATTTCAACTGCGTCTACTGCCAGGTCGACAGAACCGTGCCACCCGTCGTCCGCAAACTCGACCTCGAACGCCTCTCGCTCGAACTCGACACCATGGTGCGATTGGTGCTCAGCGGCGAGCTCTTCGCCGAGGGACCGTTGGCATGCACACCCCCGTCGCATCGCGCGCTCCGCGACATCGCTTTCTCCGGCGACGGTGAACCCACCACGTCCCCGCGATTCCTCGACGCCGTCCGCTTGACCGCCGAACTCCGAGACCGCCACGGGCTGGACCACACCCGACTCGTACTCATCACCGACGCCGCCTACCTCGACCGGCCAATGGTCCGGGAGGCACTCACCGTCCTCGACGCCAACAACGGTGAGATCTGGGCCAAGCTCGACGCCGGGACGGAGACTCACTTCCAGCTGGTCAACCGCCCGAACGTCAGCCTTGAGAAAGTGATTGAGAATATCACCGAGGCAGCCCGCCTTCGCCCCATCGTGATCCAATCAATGTGGATGAATATGAACGGCCAGCCGCCGCCGCATGACGAAGTGGACGCGTTCGCGGCTCGCTTGAATCAGATCATCACTCACGGCGGCCGTCTGCAGATGGTGCAGATCTACACCATCGCTCGCCAGACCGCCGAATCCTATGTGACCCCGCTCGAAGACGATCACCTCCGCCATCTCGCGGACCGCGTCCGCGCGATCGTCGCCGTACCTGTGAGCATATACTCCTGAGAACCCGAATCCGCTTCCGCCGATCCGCGAACTTGAATCCGCAATCTCAGATCTGAAATCTCAAATCTCAGATCTCAAATCCACCCGCATCATGAATCTCAGATCCCCGCCGGCGGCCTCATCGACCGCTTTCGCCGCGTGCGGCCACGCCACTCCCACTACGCTCGAACACGCGGATGCTCTCAATCACATGGCCCTGCTGCTCATCGCTCATCTCTGAGTAGATCGGCAGAGAAAGCACTTCGCCGGCCGCCTGTTCCGCCACCGGGCATGCACCTTTCGCGTACCCCAGATACTCAAAACAAGGCTGCAAATGGAGCGGCAAGGGATAATAGACGCCCGAGCCCACGCCGGCGCCCGCCAGAAAACTCTGCAACGCATCACGCCGCCGACTGCGAATCGTGTACTGATGATACACGTGCCCGCACTCCGCAAGGGTCACCGGCAACACCACCGACGCATCGGCCAGCTCTCGATCATAGCGAGCCGCATGCCTCTGCCGAGCCGCCGTCCAACCCGCTAACCGCTTGAGCTTCACCCGCAACACCGCGCCCTGGATCCCATCCAGCCGGAAGTTGCCTCCGATGAAGTGGTAGTAATACCGCGGGTTCTGCCCGTGATCACGCATGAACCGCAGTTTCTCGGCCAGCGCATCATCATTGGTCACCACCATGCCGGCATCACCCATGGCCGACAGGTTCTTCGTCGGATAAAACGACAGCGCCGCCGCAACACCGAAGCTGCCCGCCGGCCGACCTTCGTAACTCGCCCCGATCGACTGGGCGGCATCTTCGATCACCGCCAGCCCGTGCCGCACGGCCAATGCCATAATCCGCTTCATATCCGCACACTGGCCATACAAATGAACCGGAATGATCGCCTTGGTCCGTTCGGTGATTGCCCGAGCAATCGCGGCGGGATCGATGTTGAACGTGTCCGGCAAGACGTCGACAAAGACCGGAGTCGCCCCCACACGCGCTACGCAGCCTGCAGTCGCGAAGAAAGTGAACGTCGGCACAATCACCTCGTCGCCCGGCCCAATACCGAGAGCCATGAGCGCCGCGAGGATGGCATCCGTCCCACTGCTCACACCGATACCGTGTCGAGCACCGCACACGGCCGCCACTTCCTGCTCCAGAGCGACGACCTCAGGGCCCAACACATAATGCCGAGTATCGAGCACGCGATCGATCGCCGCGCGGACCTCGGTTTCGACTTCGTGATATTGTGCCGCCAAATCAAGCAGAGGAACTTTCATGGGCGATAGTATGGCGGTCGCCTCCTCGCGCGGCAAGAGCACCTTGCGCACCTCGTCGCGTCAGTTCTCTTTCGCTGTTGCTGTTGAACAGGCACCGCGCCCCCCTGCATGTGCGAAGAGCAAACGCACCGCGTGCCGCGCAAACAGTGCCATAAAAAAACTTCCGGGCTAGGACAAGTCCTATCCCGGAAGTGCGCCACGGCTAAGACAGCCGAAACCGGATTTCCCCTGCCTGTTCGTACGGGTCTACAACTTCCCGCTTGCTCCTCCAAGCCAACTCGCGTTCGCGAAGCCGTCTCAGCCCGCCAGCGAATATAGCACGCTCTCGACGAACCTGTCAATAAATGCATCGACCAAAGCGCCAGAGATCCTGAATATCTTAACTTCATTATTGACAGCAGGTTATAGATTGCGGAGCGGAACGCTCTCGCCCGCCGAGTCGCAACTCGCGCAGGCACCGAAGCTTGCCACGATCCCGGAAATCTCACTTTTTTTTCACAGACCAGCCTGGGGGATAATGCCCTGGTTTGGGGCACTGCGCATCGCATCCTGATATGGAGTTCAGGTACGTTGAGTTTCCGCAGCCTATCTACCTCATATGGTATAATGTGCGAACCAGATACCCCAGAGGTAGTGAGCATGCACGCTCCCGTGAACATCGCCCTGGCGATTATCCGTCACCGAGATCGCTGGCTGGTCGGCCGCCGTAGCCCAGGGAGGCCCTACTCGGGCTATTGGGAATTCCCGGGGGGGCGGATGGAAGGCGCGGAAAGTCCAGCGCAAGCCGCAGTCCGCGAAACCCACGAGGAAACCGGGTTGGCGGTGTCGGCCATTGGCGACCTGGGAAGCCTGAGGTCGCGTCACGCCGGCCACGAATTCGTACTGCACTTGGTCGCGTGCGAAGTGATGGGCAACGAGGCAACGACCGCATCGCCGGCAGTCGAGGAGATCGCCTGGGTCACAGCCGAAGAATTGCGGGCATTACGAATGCCGCCGATCAACGGCGACATCCTGAGACGGATTCTGGGTGAGCCCGAGAGCGCATGAAGCCGCGACTACTGGGCGGCGGCGGCGAGGCCGAGCTTGGTCAGCGTGGCGTTGATCTTCTCCGCGAGGGTTTCCGCGGTAAACGGTTTGACCACGTAGTTGTTCACGCCCGCCTGGATGGCCTCGATCACTCTGCGTTTCTCCGCTTCCGTGGTGACCATGATCAGCGGCAGTTGCCGATCGGTTTCCCTGATCTTTCGGACGAGAGTGATGCCATCCATATTGGGCATGTTCCAGTCCACGAGAGCCATATCCGGACGCGTCTCGGCGATCAGCTTGAGGGCCTCCACGCCGTCGGCTGCTTCCATGATGTCCTTGTAGCCAAGCTGAGCGAGAACGTTCTTCTGGATGTTCCGGATTGTTCGCGAGTCGTCTACCAGCAGGATCTTCATGACTTATCGGCTCCTCATGAGGCCCGGCCTCTTGCCCCACGTCAAGCATGCGCGGTGGCACAGGCAGCCACCGGCTTGCTGGCCGGCTTCTGGCCAACCACCATGACTACTTCGACAGTGAACCGGCCCAGTGCCGAATCGCACGGCAACGCCAACCGGCGAGCCAACCGCGACTGCGAAATCACATGTTCCTTGCCAATCACCACGCTGGGCAGCGAGATCGTCAGGTCCATCCCCGTGATGTTGGCCTTGGCGTGGCCGGCTACCATGTTCGCCAACTCGCCCAGGGCGTCGGCAAAATCGGCGTGCTTCTCGTCCATCTCCACACCGCCGAATTTGCTTGCCGCCTGCACCGATGTGGCCAGCGGAAAAGACAAAACAACGCACCCGGTGGCATCGCCCGACAGCCCGATCACCGCGGACACATCGGCGAAGGCCTCGTCCCGCTCCTTGAGCAGCGGCTTGCTCACCAGCACATCCGTGGCCAGCATCGTCTTGAACACATGCTTGACTGACGCAATGAAGGGATTGATGTAGCGCACGTCCATGAAACATCCCACCTGTTCAGCATCGCTGTCCACGGCCGCAACCCGGCCACCTCCCGGCAACCGCGACCGCCCTGTGGGTCTATCGGTCGGATAGGGCCGGCGCTCAACTTGCGATGAGCAGACATGAGATACCGCGGCCGATAACCACGCGCACCTCATAGGCGAAGCCCTGTCAGACAGCACACCGCCCGGCAGACAACGCAAGAGGCGACTGGAAAACCGCCACCCCGTAGCGCGGGCGACACCCCGACCAGCGTGCGTCGATCTGCCCAGAGAAGACCTCGCTCACCACCACCTGCCAATCACGGCGCAAGCAGGCAGCCGCGACGGTTCCCGCAGTTGTCGCACATTCGCCGTCAGACTAAGATGGCCGCCAGGATGATCGTCACCTCCCCGACCCAACTCGCTCGTGTCTTTCCGGGGACTGTCTTTGTGGATGGAGGTTTCGCATGGTAACCTGGCGTCCTCACCACTTCATGCTCATCGTCTGCCTGTCGGTATCGCCGATCCTCGCCGAGACCACCGCCCCCCTGTGCATCCCGGACCAGGCAAAACCTCGCGTCGTGGTCATGACCGACATCGGCGGCGACCCGGACGACCGGCAATCTCTGGTGCGCTTTCTGCTTCACTCGTGCGACTTGAGGGTGGAAGGGCTTTGCACGGGCTTCGGGTGGGGGCATTACGACAAGACTCGGCCGGACCTGATCCGCGATGCGATTGAAGCGTACGGCGAGGTGCTGACCAACTTGAGAAAGCATCGGGCCGATTACCCTTCCGCGGAACAGTTGCTCGGTCTGGTCAAGGATGGACACAACGGCGACGCACACAAGGTGGGCCCGGGCATGGACTCCGAGGCCTCGGACTGGATCATCGAAGTCGTGGACCGCGCCGACGATCGCCCCGTCTGGTTCGCGATCTGGGGCGGACCACGCGAATTAGCTCAGGCCATCTGGAAGGTCCAGGCCACGCGATCAGAAGCTCAGCTCGCGGCGTTCAGAAGCAAGATCCGTGTGCACTCCATTGCCGACCAGGATCGAACGGCCCGCTGGGTGAAACAGCATCACCCTGACGTCTTCTGGATCTTCTCCGAGAAGCTGTACCAGGGGTTCTATGACGGCGGAAACCGCGAGCTTGTCTCGCCCGCGTGGATCGAGCAGCACATCCGCGGGCCGCTCAGGCGTGTCTATCCGACCGAGGCACACAAATGGGCCGGCGTCAAAGAAGGGGATACACCATCATTCCTGTATCTGCTGCCGAACGGCCTGAGCGATCCCGAGCATCCCGAGCAAGGCAACTGGGGTGGGCGATTCGCACGCAGCGGCAAGGGCCACGAGTACCTGCCCGCCCGGGACATCCTCGATGGCCAGCGAGATCTGCTCTACACCATCCATCGCTGGCGGCCGGCCTACCAGAACGCCTTTCAGGCTCGCCTGGAGTGGTCCCGGCTCCCCTTCGACCAGGCCAACCATGAGCCGGCGGCGCACTGTAACGCAGACGCCAGCCTGCGGGTACTGCACGTCGCGACCGATCCGGGCGCCCAGGTGCGGCTCAGCGCCGCGGGCTCGTCCGACCCCGACGAAGACAACCTTCGGTATCGCTGGTGGACCTATCCCGAGGCAGGGAGCTACTGGGCCGAGCCGGAGATCGCCGGGGCAACCCAACCCGACGCGGTAGTCACTGTTCCCCAAGATGCCGCGTCAAGAACTGTGCACATTATTCTGGAAGTAACCGACACAGGCAACCCACCGCTCACCGCTTACCGACGCGTCGTGCTGCAAGTCAGCGGCGAAGCGGTGGCACCGCCTCCCGGCCTCACTGACGATCGGTGAGGTGAGGGTGCATCTTTTGTTCAGGGGCAGGCCTCATCCGTGTGGCACTGCTCTGGTACGTGTTTAGCGTCCAGGGACTGGCTCTTTCTTGCCGACATGGAGACTTTCCACGTGGATCAGTCACGTGACGGCATGGCGATACCGTTGCGTCAGAAGGTGTTCAAGGCAAAAAAGTGCCTGTCCCCCTTCCGGAGGACGCTAAACACGTACCTGCTCTGTGAGCAGCGTTTTTCGGGGGAGATACGCTGCTGACACAGCAGTGGCACACGACCGCGGGTTGACGGCGTGCTCGCGTCTGCTACTTGCGGCCGGCACGTTCCTTTTCCAGCAGGCGCTGCTGTTCAGCGGCAAAGGCCGCCCGTTCGGCATTCCGGTTTCGCTCGAGTTCGTCCTGGGGATCGAGTTGTGCCTCCCACCCATAGTAGACGCCCTGCCAGGCAAACTGGTCTTTGTCGCAGGTGACCACGGTGTAGCCGGGCTCCGCTCCGGTCCAAGCACCCGCCCACCAAGCGGCACTGGCCGCCGGGCTGGTCACATACCACACATCGTTATAGCGGAAGTCCTCCGGACGATGGCTGTGCCCCTGGAGGAGGGCTTTGACCTTGTGTCGTTCCAGAACGGTGCGCAGCTCGCGAGTGTCCCACAAAACCATATGCCCATCCATGGCCTTGTATGCCGGGTCGCCGTTGATCTGGCCGACATTGCAGAAGGCTGCGACATGGGTGACAGCAATGGTTGGTCGGCCCGCGGCGGCACCCAGATCATAAGCCAGCCATTCGAGCTGCTCCGGGCCGATCCGCGGCTCGTAGGTCGGGCCGTCCTTGCCCTCGATGATATGCATGCAGTCGAGCACGACGAAATGCCACCCGCCGACATCGAAGCTGTAGTAACTCTCAGGCCACTCCAGCCGATCCATGATCATCTTCTTGCCGAAGTCGGGATCGGTGACAGGCACCTTGCGCCGGGCAGAGAGACCAAGTACGTCGTGGTTACCCATGCAGTGGTAATAGGGCATATCCAGTTCATCGCTGATCGTGCGGTAGAGGCGGATTTGCTCTTCGAAGTTATCCTTTGCGGTGTAGAGTCCGTCGAAGGCCATGTCACCGCCCATGAGCACGAACGCCGGCCTGGGGCGCAGGGCGTTGATTGATTCGATGCACTTACGGTAGCCCTCCGCCCCGTGACGGCGCGTGGTGATGTGCTGGTCGGTGAGATGGACGAAGGAGAACGGTTTGCTGCTTCCGTGCTGTCCTCTCGCCGGCTGCTCCGCCATGCCGTGGGCCTGCTGTGGACCGCCCAGAACCGCGGCCATGCCCGCCGTGCCTACTCCCGCGATGAAATCCCTTCGTGTCAGATTCATGTTCGCACCTGTAGTTGAAGTTGTCAGAGCGCTGTCCCGCAGCGACCGCCCCCTGCAGCGGCCGCTGGGCAGCGATACAGCCCTGCACCCGGCCGCCGCGGGGGATAGCCGCTGCCGAGAAAGCGACCTTACGCGGTCGCGCCAAAGGGCCTTGTACCTCGCGGTCAGTATAACAACGGAGCCGGCCGGATGCCCGACCAGCTCCGCGGGGATTCCTGAGGTTGTCGCCGAAGCCGTGCGGGGTCGCAAGCGGCAATCGGCACATCGAGTTACGGACAAGGCCCAACGAGACTCTGGTTCAGGTGATTGCGCACCTGCACTAAGTCGAAGATGTTGATGGCCCCGTCGCCGGTGACATCCGTCCGCATGCTCGCGAGCCCGACACTCTGATTCAGCCGGTTGCGCACCTGCACCAGGTCGAAAATGTTGACCGCTCCGTCGCCGGTCACGTCACCGGTCAACCGACCGAAGCAAAGCGTGTCCAGAGCGGCATTGCCCTCGCCATCAACGATTCCGGGGAACGACAGTGTGGAGCGGGCACCGTCGGGCACGTCGGCCAAGTCGACAATCAGCTCGTAGTCGGCCAAGCTGAGAACGCTGAGGGTTCCGCCGCCGGCCAAACTGGCCGCGCCCGGCAGTCCGCCCGGTGCATAGACCGGCTTGTTGAAGGTCAGCAAGGCGGTGCTGGGCGCGTTGCTCCGACACTCGACCGCGACCGGGGCGACGCCGACCGGACTCAGCAAATCCAAGTCAAACACACCCGCCGACCCGTGCGCACGGCGCGAATCGGCAAAGACAAGGGTTGGCGAGCCCAGCGGCTGGGCCTGCACCAGGGTATGGGGCGAGCCGGCCCCGGTCAGCAATGCCAACGGCACGCCAGGGAGCGGCCAGAAGTTCGGGCCACTGCCCTCGAGGGGCGCCGGCGGAGGCGGCCCGTGCCGCCACGAGCTGCTGCCGGTAACCATGATGGGGCCAGCCCCGGGTAACACCAGACCTCCAAAGGTCGCTTCACCCGGCTGCCCGGTAGGCAACACCGCTTCCATGAAGGATACCCGCGGCGTATAGGTGATCTGACTGGTGAATGTCCCGTCGTTCTCCGAGTTGCGAGTCAACTCCATGACACCCGTCGAGGGGTAGTCCGGGTCCAATTCCATGAAGACATCAAAGAAACTGTCCACCCAGACCACCGGCTCAACAACCAGCGTCGTACTCACCACCGGAGTATCAGGGAGCACCGCCCACGGCATGGGGGAATCCAACACGACATGCAAATCCAAGACACTCAAACCGGGCAGCATGGCGACGGCCTGCACATCCAGAATGGAAATGAACGACTGGCCCGCCTGAAAAGTCAGGCGATGACGAGCCTGCAGACCCTCGCGAACCTCGACGTTCCACTCCACGACAAACACGCCGGTGCCATCCATCATGACCACGGGCGGATCAAGCATCGGCAGGTTGCCGCTGGCAAACACGGAGCCAATGTCCACGAGGACGTTGAAGGTTGTGCTGGAAGGAAATTCCTCCATGAAAACAGGCAGCTCGTAGAAGACATCGAAGAACGAGTCGATGCCCCACACTCCCACAGGGCCGCCGCTGTCTTCTCCGGTCAGCAGCACTTCGATATCCGGAGGAACTACAGCCGGCACGGACAGCCGCACCGCCTCAATCTCGCTTTCGCCCGGCAGCACGGGATCCGTGCTCACGTGGACCAAGGCGGGATCGAACGGCGAACCACTGCTGGTGAAACCCTGCAGTACATCCTGGAGAGCAGCCCCCGCGGTTTCGGTCCTGCGTACCAGGATCGGCTCACAACTGGCCAAGTTGAGACCGGTCAGTTCGACCGGCACAGTGTCGGTACTGCCCGGCAAAGGCAACTCGGCCGGGGCCTGACGACTCACAATGGTGTCGGCGTTACCGTACAGGGCGGGATCAATGGGATTTCCACAGAAGGACACGGTGCCGACAAAAGGCTCCGATCCGGGATGGAAGAAGTCCGCCGGTATCTCTGGAAGATCCCCGCCAAAGACGTACTGCGTGGATGTCGTGGTCTGCCACAAGTCCAGGCCGGCAAGGCAGGTATCAAGCATCGCCTCTTCCACAGGATGATCGCCAAAGCTGATGTCTTCCTCGTCCTCCTCCTCGTCGGCAGCAACCAACGCTTCGGTGAGCAGTTCGCCCTCCACGGGTTCGATGGCGTACTTGAGGTAGATGTGCCCGGCGATGTAGCTTCCGGTCGTCTCGAAGTCGATGCACCACCGGCCCCACGGCGGAATGGTCACCGGCGGACGCCCCTGAGCGTCCTGAATGTTGGGCACGGCGTCCCAGTTGACACCATCGAGGTCGCTGTAACGGGTCATGGAGGCGAAGAGCTTGACCCATCGCAGCGGCAGTGGATCGTCCGAGTCGTTCTCGATGCAAACGCGATGGATCCACCGGCCCACACCGCCGTTGCCTTCCTGATGGCGTGGGTCACCGCCGCGCCCGCCTGGGAACGGCCGCTCGATGCGCCAGCCGTTGTTTCGCCGAGCCGGCCGAGGCGGACCGCCGTCACCGCCTCCACCGCCCGTGAACGTCCACTCGATATCCTTCATCTTGAGGTTGTTTCGCTCGTTCATGCAGAGCTCGACCTCGACCTCGATCGAGCCGCCGGCCGGAACGCTGCCCCCGCTCATTTCGACTGCGGCTCCATGGTTGCCGGGCGGCGGATCCGAGCGGCCGTTATCCGTACCCAACTGGACACCCACGTTCCCGAAAGAGGATGAGCTGGCTCGTGCCCCGTTCACGACCACGCCGGGACGGTCGTTCTGGTACATGTAGAAATGGAAATCATCGGCCGTCTTGCCGGTGCGATTCTTGAAGGTCTTCTTCCCGCGAACCACCACGTTGGGTGGATTACAGTCGCCCACAGAACCCTCGCCGGCCCATGCGGGCGCGACGAAGACGCCGATCATCATCAAGCAAACCGCCCCCAGCCAAGGTCTGACGTGCCCGGTTTTCATCGAAGACACTCCTTTCACTGGTGGACCCGCGGTCCACAACCATCCGGATGACGTGATTGGCTCCGGCCCCTCATTCGCCCCTCACGAGGCGCTTCCGTAGTTGACGATGAGCATCTACACTGTAGCGCCACCCGCGTGCGTGGGCAAGCAGGATCTGCTGCGGGCCAGGTTTGCCGGGCACGAAAGGCCGTTTTCAAACGTGCATCTGGGGGTCGGCGACGGTGGTACAAGACAACGACGGAAGTTCTTGAGCCGGAAAACACAACGGTAGCCCGTCCGTCGTGAAGTGCCACCTGAATCGACCTGGACGGCGACAGGCGGTTCGCCGAACGACGATCCTCAGAAAAAGTTGAAACAATCGGCCGCGAGGCGCGTCCATAGAAGAGGAAGGGCCATCCCGCCCCAGGATGGGGGTCTGCCCACCGCGTGGACGACGCGACACCGCCTGTGGAAGCGCAACCCTGCCCCAGGTAACGGGCTGCATTGAATTCAAAGCCCGGGCGAGGCGGTCATGACGTAAGAAAGAGCACAACGGCGGCAATAGCGTATAGACATTGATGCCGCGCGGTCGGGTAATACAGGGGCGAGGGCCCTTCCCTGCAACTGGCTGCTCAATTAAGCTAGTGACTGCTGGCGAAGACTTACACCTGATGGTGAGCTTCATGAATCAGCGAGTCGGTGACATCCTCGTTGAACTCGGTTACATCACCCCGGACCGATTGGACAAAGCCGCCACCGCGGGCGACGGGGCTCATCTCCGTTTTGGTGAACGCCTGTGCCAACTCGGCTTGGTCCGCGAGGAAGACGTCGCCCACGCCCTGGCGATCCAGTACGGCATCCGGCAGGTCAACCTCAAGGACTACCCCGTCAGCATGGAGGCCCTGCAGTGTCTGCCGGCCGAGATAGCCCAGCGGTACCGCGTGCTGCCCTTGGCGATACGCGACAACCGGCTCGAGCTGGCCATGGCCGACCCGCTCGATTTGCGGGCGGTGGAGGATCTGAGCGCCATCTGCGGGCTGGAGATCAGCCGATGCTATGCCCGGCCGGCCGACTTGGCTGACGCGTTCCGACAGCACTACGGCACGTCGGCGGCCCGGATGGCCAATTCGCTGGGCGGACAGGTGACCCAGGCGGATCTGCCCGAGGGCGATGATGCCGTCGGCCAGCTTCACGAACTGGTCCGTGAGCCTTCGCTGATCAACCTTGTCAACCTGATCATCCTTGAAGCCGTACAGGATCGGGCGAGCGACATCCATATCGAGCCGTTCGAGCGTGAGCTGCGGGTGAAGTATCGCATTGACGGTGTGTTACACGAATGTGCTCCGCCGCCGAAGCACCTACAGCCGGCCATCATCAGTCGTGTGAAAATCATGGCCCAGCTCAATATCGCGGAGCGCTTCGTCCCGCAGGATGGGCACATCGAGTTCACCGCGCCCAACGCCCGGGTGGACATCCGCGTCTCGACCGTCCCGACCGCGTTCGGGGAAAGCGTGGTGTTGCGGCTGCTGGACAAGAGCAACACGCTGCGGCGTTTGGCCGATCTGGGCATGGACGAGCGGCTGCAAGGGGAGTTCGAGGCGGTGATCCGTCGGCCGCACGGCATTCTGCTGGTCACCGGGCCGACGGGCAGCGGCAAGACCACGACCTTGTATGCCGCGCTGCACCAGATCTACACGCCCGGCAAGAAGTTCATCACCATCGAGGACCCGGTCGAGTTCCACCTGCAGGGCATCAACCAGATGCAGGTGAATCCTCGTCGCGGACTGAGCTTCGCGACGGGGCTGCGGTCCATCCTGCGGCAGGATCCGGACATCATCATGGTGGGCGAAATCCGCGACGGCGAGACGGCGGACATCGCCATCCGTAGTGCCCTGACCGGGCACTTGGTGCTCTCGTCGCTGCATACCAACGACTCGGCCAGCGCGTTCACCCGACTGCTGGACATGGGCATCGAGCCCTATCTGATGGCCACGACGGTCGAAGGGGTTCTCGCCCAGCGACTGGTACGGCAGTTGTGCCGGCGCTGCACGGAAACCTACGAGCCGTCGGCCCAGGTGCTCGAACAGTTGGGCGAGCACGCGGCCCTGTTCGCCGGTACGACGCTGCACCGTGGCCGCGGCTGCCAGGAATGCCACGAGACCGGCTACCGCGGACGGCTGGGAATCTTCGAGCTGATTCGCGTGTCCGACAACCTGCGCGACCTGCTGATGAACCGCCCGCCCAGCAGCCAGATTCGTCGCACGGTCAACCACGGGTTCGTGAACCTGCGGCAGGATGGGTACCGGAAAGTGCTCGCAGGGGTCACCAGCCTGGAGGAGGTCTGGCGGGTGACGGAGGACGCCCCAGAAAACGGGCACGGCGAGTAGTAGCTGTAACCCTTGGTTCTGCGGTGTTGCCGTGGGTTTCGCGGTGTTGCCGTGGGTTTCGCGATGTTGCGTGCGACAGTTGAGCGGCGCGGTCGTTTAGCGGTGTCGCTTGCGACAGTTGGGCGGCGCGGTCGTTTAGCGGTGTCGCTTGCGACACCATGTGCGGTGGCGCTTCGGGTCGCAAGCGACCCGGCTAAACGGAACGCGGCTAGACGATACGCGGCTCAACGAGCGGGATGAACTCGGCTCAACGAGCGGGATGCGGGACGATGGTGCTACACCACACCGATGCGAATTGAGGTCCGATGACGACGTTTGCGTACCGAGCGTTGGACATGACCGGGCAGGAGTTGGCCGGGCAGCTTGAGGCCTCCGATCGCCCGGCGGCGGTGCGTGAACTGGTGGCCCGGGGCGTGTGCGTCACCGAGATCCGGACGGCGAGCGAGGGGGCCATCTCCATCCTCGCGGCCACGAGTGGCGAGCGCAAATTGCGCGTCCGCCCGAAGCGGCTGGCGCTCCTGACGCGGCAACTGGCGATCTCGCTGGAGGCCGGACTGCCACTCACCTCCGCGCTGGAGGTGATGGGCCAGGAGCTAGACCACCTGCCCTCGCGCGAGCTGCTCAAGCGGCTGCGGGCCCGCGTTCAGGAGGGCGTCAGCTTGTCGGAGGCTCTGGCCGAGCATCCGCAGACCTTCACGCCGATGTACGTGCGGCTGGTGAAGGTCGGTGAGACGGGTGGCGTGCTCGACCAGGTGCTGTCCCAACTGGCGGACATGCTCGAGCGCCAGAACGAGCTGAAGGAACGGGTCAAGACGGCATCGGTGTACCCGAGCATTGTGCTGCTGCTGGGTGTGGTGTCGGTGGTCATCATCGTCAGCGTCATTGTGCCGCGGATCATCGAGTCGATCGGGGCGGACCCATCGCTGCTGCCCTGGCCGACGCGGGTGCTGCTGGGGCTCAGCGATCTGTTCTCCGCGTACTGGTGGCTGCTGCTGAGCGGGGCAGCGGGCGTGGTGCTGGTCTGGCGGCAGGTCGTACTGCGGGGCAGTGGCCGGGCGCACTGGGACGCGTTCAAGCTGCGGGTGCCGATCCTCGGCCGGCTGATTCGCCAGTTGGAGGCCGCCCGGTTCGCTCGCAGTCTGAGCATCCTGGCCCACGGCGGGGTGACCATCACCGAGGCCCTGGCGGTCGTGGTCGAGACTATCCAGAACAGCGTGATGCGGCAGGCGGTCGGGCAGTTGCGTGAGGCCATTCAGTCGGGCGAGTCGATCACCCGGCCGTTACAGCGTTGCGGGCTGTTTCCGCCGCTGCTGGTGCAGATGGTGCGGGTAGGCGAGAACACCGGCCGGCTCGACGAGATGCTCATGCGGGCGGCGACGGTGCACGAGTCGGAGACGCGTGTGGCCTTAGACCGATTCGTCAGCGTCTTGCCGGTGCTGATGATCGTCGGGCTGGCGTGCGTGATCGGGTTCATCGTGGCTGGGCTGGTCCTGGCGATCGTGGAGTTCCAGACGACCGGGTTGGGCACACTGGGAAGCTGAAGTCGGCCGACGGCCGAGGGAGCGAATCATGACCGCGCAGCGAGTGGTTCGCCGCCAAGCGAGGCGGCAGGCGTTTACTCTGATCGAGTTCATCGTGGTGGCGACGATCATCGGGGTGCTGGCGGCGCTGATCGTTCCGCGGTTCGTAGGTCGGATTGGTGGAGCGCGGCAGGCGGTGGCCAAGCAGAAGATCGCGGTGCTGGAGGCCAAGGTGCTCGAGTTTCAGGCGGACTGCGGGCGGTTCCCGAACAGCCAGGAAGGTCTCACCGCCCTGGTGCGCCAGCCGTCGGATGTCGGCGATAAGTGGCGGGGGCCGTACGTCAAAGAGAAGGACATCATAGACCCCTGGGAGGTAGAGTTTATCTACCGGTATCCGGGGCAGCGTAACGTGGACTTCGATCTGTTCACGCTGGGTGCCGACCGCCAGGACGGCGGCGAGGAAGAGAATGCCGACATCGGTAACTGGTAGCGGCGGCTGGTCGACCCGCGGACGTCGCGGCTTCACCCTGCTGGAGATCCTGGTGGTGCTGGGGATGCTGGCGGTGGCGGCAGGGTTGATTGTGCCGCGGATGGGGCGGTCGCTGGAGCGACGAGAGTTGCACGAAGCGGCGGCCCGGTTCGCCCACACCGCGCGGACGGTGCGGGAGTTTGCGATCTCGACCGCGCAGACCTGTGCCCTGGAAATCGACGTGTCGGCGGGGGCATACGGCATCGTGGCTGAGTCCGGGCAATCGGACGACGGGCAGGGCAGGACGGTGCAGGCGAGTTGGCTCAAGAGCGAGCGTTGGCCCGCCAGCATCCGGGTCAGCGAGTACCGCAACGCCGCCGGGGCGCCCGCCGGCGGGCAGCATGAGCGTCTTCGCTTTTTCCCTGACGGCACCAGCAGCGGGGCGACGCTCCGTCTGGCGGCTGGCGACGACGAGTACGTCGTCGTGGTCCATCCGCAGAACGGCCAGGTGCAGTGGGGCCACGCGGCGGACAATCCCGCGACCATGGTGCAGTATGACCTGGGTGATTGAAGCCCGGCGATGTCGGACGCGGTGAAATGAGAAGTGAGAAGTGAGAAAGGCGGCTCGTTGGTCTGAGCGGTGCCCGCGGCGCGGCATGACGCTGGTCGAAGTGCTGGTGGCGTCGGTCATCCTGGGCGTTGGAGTGGCCGGGCTGATGTTTGCCGCGACCCTGGGGATGCGCAACCAGCAGCAGGCGGAGCTGCGGATTACCGCGTGCTTTCTGGCGACGGGCAAGCTGGGCGAGATTGAAGCCGTCGGGCCGCACACGTACTCGCTGACCCGCCCGACGACGGGCAACGAGACACTCGGCGACGCGGCCTACAAGTGGACAGCGCAGATCGTGGAACAAACGGAAGGCGAGTTGTTCCGCGTGACGGTGATGGTCGACTGGCACGGGTCAGGTGGAAGTGGCAGCGTGGCCTTCGAGACCTTGCTGAATGACTACGAGGCCGCGGTGGCCGAGCTGTTCGACGAGCAGCAGCGAGAAGGCGCGATCGACGCGAATAGGCCGTCGACGGGACGCTGAGCTATGCAGCAAAGGGTGATCACCATCGCAGAGCCAACGAGCCGCGGGCTTCCAACCCGCGCGGTCCCTGGCGGTGGTCGACATGTGCACCGCGAGCAACTACCGCGCGGGTTAGAGCTTGAGCGAGCCCTCGGCCGAAATCAGCGGTCCTCTCACGTACGAGGGCGGCGCGGGCTGACCATGGTCGAGATGCTCGTGTCGCTGACCATCACGGCTCTGCTGATCACCGCGGTGGTCAGCACGACGCGAGCCCTCGGCCAGGCGCGGGCGAAGGTCGATCTTCGGGTGGCCCGCGTGACGGAGGGACGGCGAGCGCTGGAAACGATCGTCGCGGCCCTGCGTAACGTACGACGAGATCCGATCGAGCGGCAGCCGGTGATTGTCGGACAACGACAGGCGAGCAATCCGCTCGGCGGGCCCAACGACCGCATCGACCTGCTGATCATCAGCGACCAGCCAGCCCGGCCGGAAGGGGCCGAATCCGACCAGTACGAGATGAGCTTCCAGTTGATGGAAATGCCCGGACGTCTGCCGGTGCTCGCTTGCCGGAAGGACCACGCTCTCGATGAGCAGCCGACGGACGGGGGGCTGGTCACCGTGGTGGCGGAGAACATCCTGGGGCTGGCGTTCGAGTATCTGTCGGGCGACGAGTGGCTGACAGAATGGGATCCGCTTTCCCCGACCCCACCGCAGGCCGTGCGGGTGACCGTCTATGCCGCGGCGATAGACGCGGGAACGCCGGCCGGCCGGCCACAGGTCACCATGCTTTCATCGGTGGTGCCCATCCGCGTCACGCAACCGGCCGGCCAGCAGGAGCAGCAGGAAGGGCAGGCCCCTCCAGGAGGGCCGCCGGCATGAGCGAGCGATGGGAGCGCGTTCTAAGAGCAAGCGAGCGATGGGGACGGGGGGTACCCGGGGACTTGCGTCCCCGGCTCGGGGGCTCCTGGCGCGAACGTCACCGGCGCGGGGGTGCGTTGACTTGCGATCTGCGATCCCCGGTTCCCGGGCGCCGCTCCCCGAGCGGTGCTCGCCGGGGGGCGGCGTTGCTGCTGGTGCTGTGGGCGGTGGCCATCCTTTCGCTGCTGGCGGGTGGATTGACTTTCGCTTTGCGGCAGGATCTGGCCATCACCACATTGCAGAAGGACCGGCTGACCGCCCACGTACTCGCTCGGGCCGGTACCGAACGGGCGGTGGCCGCGGTCATGGACCACGACTTGCCGACCTGCGTACTGGATGACTTGTGGTGCGACGATCCGCAGTACTTCCAGGAAATCCCGCTGACCGGCGGCACGTTCAGCGTCATGCACGGCAGCCACGATCCCCAGCCGGTCGCCTGGTACGGAGCCCAGGACGAGAGCGGCAAACTCAACCTCACCGTCGCCACCCGCGAGCAACTGCTCGAGCTGCCGAAGATGACCGAGTCCATCGCCGCCGCGATCATCGACTGGCGCGACGGTAACGACGATCCGGAGCCCGAGGGCACAGAAGGCAGTCACTACTCGGCCCTGCCGCACCCGTACGTGATCCGCAACGGCCCGCTGCGGACGGTGCGCGAGCTGCTCTGCGTTCGCGGGGTGACGCCGGAGTTGCTCTACGGCGAGGACACCAACGCCAACGGCCTACTGGACCCCAACGAAAACGACGGAGCCGCCAGCCCGCCGACTGACAACGCTGACGGCCGGCTCGACCACGGCTGGTTCGCCTGGGTCACCGTCTACTCTTATGAACGCAACGTCTCCGGCACCGGGGGCAAACGGCTGAACATCGGCACGGCCCAGGCGGGCGAGATGGCCAGCCAACTGAGCCTTGAGGACTGGGCCGCCCAGTCGATCGTCAAGGCCCGCGAGAACCGCAAGTTCGAGCACCTCATCGACTTGCTCGATGTGCAGCGCGACACCAGCGGCGAACGCACCAGCAACGAGGACGACATCAACGAGCGCAGCGGTAGCGAGAAAGACCAACCGGTCACCCAATCCATCTTCCGGCGGATCGTGGACGGCATCACGCTCCAGAACGAGGAGATGCTGCCCGGGCGAATCAACCTGAACACCGCCCCGCAGGAGGTACTGGCTACGCTGCCCGAGGTCGACGACGAGTTGGCGAGCGCGATCGTGCGGCACCGGGGCAGCGGGAACGGGTACACTACGATCGGCGATTTGCTGGATGTGACCGGCATGACCAAGGAGAAGTTCGCCAAACTCGAAAGCTGCGTGACCGTGCGCTCGAATGTGTTTCGCATCCGCAGCCAAGGCCGGGCCGAAAGCGACCTGGCGTCCGCCACCATTGAATGCGTCGTGGATCGTGGCAGCAGTGTGCCGCGAATCCTCTACTGGCTGGAGTCTACACCATGAACGCACAAGGGGAACACGAGCTTTGAACAACAACGCAACAGAGCCGGCCATCGCCCTGGGGCTGCACACTTGCGCGGGCGAGTTGCGGCGGGCCAAGCTCCGTCGCTCGGCCGGGCGAATCGAGGTCCTCTCGCTGGACCGACAACCCATGGGACTCTCCTCAGGCCCGCAGGCCACGGGCGGTTCCGCGGACAACTCCTCCCTCTCGGGATCGCCCGTGGCCACGGCCGCCGTCACGACCAACGGCGCCGTCTGCGTAGCCACCATGCCTTCCGCGGATGTGATGACGCGGTTGTGGAGCATGCCGGCCGCGGATGGTTCGCGTCTCCGGCAGATGGTCGCCCACCGGTTGGAGGCGGATCTGCCCATCCCGCTCGAGCAGTTAGCGTGGGGCTGCCGCGCGGGCAAGCTCCCGGAGTCCGGATCACCGGGCCTGACGGTCATGGCCCAGGCGGCCCGCAACGAACGCGTCTCGCGCCAAATGGCCCGTCTAGTCGAGCTGGGCATGGCCGTCGACGTACTCACGACAGAGGCGGAAGCGATTGAGAATCTCCTGCGGCTCGGGATGCGAGAGCAGACCCCGCCCGCGAGCGACGCAGACCCTGAGGCGGTGATCCTGGCCACGCCCGATGACTGGCTGGTGGCCGTGCGGTCGGGTGGGTTCGTGCAGTCGGTGCGACACGTTAGTGCCGACTCCGGCCGGCCCGAGCTGACGCTGCAGAACTGCCGCCAGATGATCGAGGCGGTCTATCCACTGCGCGATGTGCGTCGCGTTCGGTGGGCGGCGACGCCCGACGTGGTCGTCGCGGAGTTGCTGGCCGAGCACTGGTCGATGCCCATTGAACCGCTCGAGCCGGCGGAGACACTGGTCGGGCCGAACGGAGGCCGGCTTGTCGCGGCGGACTTGGCGGAGTTCGGGCCGGCTATTGGGCTGGGGCTGGCAGCGCTGGACGAGCCCGACGTTCTGATCCGCTTGGCCGGCCGGGAACGCGAGACGCTCAGCCCGCGCCGTCAGCAGATCGAGCGGCTGCTGACGACGCCCGGACGCTGGATCGCGGCGGCGGGGATCCTCTTTGTGTTGATGGTGGGTACACACATCGGAGCCCTGACTTGGGAGCGGGCCCAAATGAAGCGGCTCATAACCGAGTACGACCCCGCGACATCGCCCATGGTCGCCCTCGAACCGAAGATCCGGGCCATGGAACGTATCAACACCTACCGCATCAACGTCGAGGACGTGGTGGCCAGAATCTGTGCCCAGATGCCCAACAGCGTGCTCATCTCCTCGATCCAACTCACCCGTGAGCAAGGCCTGGTTATCAAGGGTACCTGCGGAGACTCCAAGGCCCTGTTCAAGTGGGTCGATGCCCTGCGACAGGATCCGCGGTTGGATCAGATCCAGCCCGGCCGCACCGAGCCCGGCAAAGGCGGCGGATTCACCCTGACCGCCCAAGTCGTGGGCACCCAGCGCCTGGCCGGGGGCAGACAGCGAGGTGCCAGATGACCATAAGCCAGCGGGATCGTCGGGCTTTGTGGCTGGGCGGCTTCGGTCTGGGGCTGCTGGTAGTCTACTTCCTCGCGGTGGAGCCGCTGTGGGCATGGTATGCGGATCTGGCCTCGTCGCACCAATCGGCGGCGGCGGATCTGAGCCGGCTGATCAGCAACAACCGCAAGGCGGATTACTACGCCGTCTGCGTAGCCGAGATGGAAGAGCGGGTCGGGCCGCTGACCGAGCCCAAGCCCTACAGCGAACAGATCAGCGTCGTCACCGAACGGCTGACCGCAACCGCTCAGGGAAACGGCATCGATCTCAAAGGGGCAACGCCGGTAGCGCCGGTCGCTTGGCCCGATGATCCACGCCTGCAACGGGCCGCAATCCTCGTCGACGCCGAAGCCGAGTGGACCAACGCCCTGCAGTTCATCAACGCCCTGTACCGCGTCGAGGGCATCCTCAGCGTCGAGCAGTTCGAACTCAGCGGTGACGCCAAGAAAGGCAACAAGCTGACGCTCAAACTGGTCGTCTCTTTGCTGGCTCAGGCTGGCCAGGAAGGAGCCTCGCCATGGTCAAGATGAAGCTCACAACCTCTCAGAGGCGAACGGCCTCGATCGTCGCCTTGTCGTTGACGGCCTTTCTGGGTCTCGATCTGGTCTACCAGTTCACCGTGCACGCTCTGTGGCGACAATGGCTGCCGACCAGCCTGGCCGCCGCGGTAGCCACGACACAGCCCGCGACGACGCAGCCCGCGACGACGCAGCCCGCGACGACCCAGCCCGCCGGGAGCCAGCCCGCTGACACGCAACCCGCCGGTACACAGCCGGCCCATACACAACCCGCGACCACGCAACCGACACCCGTGAAAACTACCGAGCCTCCCAAGAACGCCAAGGGCAAGCCGCCGTCAGCCGGTAAGGCTCAACCCAAGGAGCTCCACGCCGCCATCCGCAAACGTAACATCTTCACGCCATACCAGGTCCGCAAGCACGGACTGGCCTTGACTGGCGTGCTGGGCAACATCGCCCTGTTCAGCAAGGGCAACGAAACCATCGGCATCGAGGAAGGCAAAGCCGAGGGCGGCGTCAAGGTCGTGTCCATCCAGGACTACAAAGTCATCATCGAGTTCGAAGGCAAGACGGAAACCATGGAGCTGTTCGGCGGCTCACCAGGTGCCCCACCGTCCGGCCCGCCCCAGCGGTCGGCACCGCCGAAGGGTGGGACGCCCGCGGAACCTCCGCCGAGTCAAGCCGGGCATCGGCCTGACAAGCTGCCGAGTCAGGACGTCAATGAGCCCAAGCTGCGCGCTCTGCGTGAGAACGACATGGACGGGGCGATCGAGGTACATGAGGCGCGTCCGACGCTCAATACGCGGGAGGCCGATTGACCGTGGAGACAGAAGAGAAGGAACCACGGATACACACGGATGGACACAGATGGACGTAGCGTGGAGTTGAGGAAAAAGGGTGTCAGGATGATTTTCTCAGGAATAGGGCGGGAGTCATCTCTCATGTTGACCTCGAAAAAATCATCCTGACACCTTTTTTCCCTTGAGGAGAAGTTTCATGGACTTCGTGAGCAACGCAAGAAGTGGTGGCAGGATGCTGACCGCGTGTGCGGTACTGGTTATTCTGGCGACGGCATCGACCTGGGCGGAAGAGGCCCCGGCGGCGACGGCCCCTGCGGCGACGGCTCCGGCGGCGACGGCTCCGGCCACCGGGCCGGCGGGGACCACACCCACCGAGACCCAACCCGACAAAGCCAAGACCGTCCCGCTGTCCTTCACTAACGCACCGCTCGCCCAGATTGCCAAGTTCCTCACTGAGAACATGGACAAGCCGGTGCTCATCGACAAAGAGGTAGAGAAGACTCAGATCACCGTGGTCAACCCCAAGCCGTTGCCCGTCGAGGAGGCCCTCTTCGTGCTCACCACCGCCCTGCATGAACAGGGCGTGGCCATCGAGGAGCGCGAGCGAACCATCCACCTGATCCCCATCACCGAGATTGTCCGCCGTCAAATCGACACCGTGCCCGCCGAGGTTGACGTGGCCACCATCACCCCCACCAACCGCATCGTCCGCAAGATCTTCGAGCTGCGGCACCACGACCCAGCCCGACTCATCGACGTGCTCAAGCCATTGATCCCCGCTTACGGGCACATTGTCGCCGACACCAACACCCGCAAGCTGATCATCGTCAGCCCGGTCGATCGCCTCATCACCCTGAGCCGCATCATCGAGGAACTAGACAAGCCCGACGTGAGCGGCGGCGAATTGCGGGTCTTCCCCATCCAGCATGTGGACATCTTCGAGGTGATACCCACGCTTGAGAAGCTCATTGCCGGCTACCTGGGCAGCGAAGTGAAGGCGACGACGATCTCCGGCGGTCCGGGCAGCCCCCCGAGCCCTGACGGGCAGGATAAGGGCAAACCCGCCGAGGCCGGCGGCGTCGCCATCAAGGCCGACAAGACCGCCGTGCTGCTCATCCCCGAGGCCCGCCGCTCCGCCATCGTCGTGGCCGCCCCCTCCAATGTACTGTCCCAGATCGAGGCCTGGCTCAAGATCCTCGATCAGCCCAAACCACCCAGCACACAGTGGGAGATCATCGAGGTGCGCTTCGGCGACCCTGAGGATCTCTCCGAACGGCTGACCGCCATGCTGGCCCAGGTGCCCGAAGTCTCCCTGCGAAACGCCGTCCGCATCCTGCCCTTCCCCGCCTCGCGCCGCATGATGATCTTCGGCTCCGAGCAAAACCGCGAGACAATCAAGAAGTGGCTGGCGGAGATCGACGTCGAGGACACCGGCACGCGCATCACGCGCACCTTCGAGCTCAAGCACGCCGACGCCCAGCAGATCGCCGACAACATCAAGGAACTCTTCGGCCCCGAAGGCGGCCAGTCGCGCTTCCGGGTCTACTACTACGACGTCGGCCGGCGCGGCGGCGGTGACACCGACCGCTCGCAAGTCACCGTCACCGCCAACGTCCGCCGGAACACCCTCACGGTCGTCGCCTCGCCGGAGAAAATGCCGCGCATCGCCGAGCAGATCGAAGAATGGGATAAGCCTCTGGAGGACGAGGCCGCCCCGCTGATCATTACCCTCAAATACGCCGATCCGGCCAAGACCAAGGAGCTGCTCGATAACCTCTTCAGCAAGAAGGAGCGGTCGTCGATGCCCTGGTGGTGGTACGACGGAGAGCAGGAATCCACCACCGCCGCCGTCGGGCGGCTGTTCGGGCAATTTCGGTTCGAGGCCTACCCGGACACCGGCAAGCTCATCGTGGTCAGCAAGACCGAGGAGAACTACGCGGTGATCCGGCAGATGATCGAGGAGATCGACCGCCCGCAAGAGGCGGGCCTGCCGCGAACCATCCAGCTCAAGTTCGCCGACGCCGAGACCGTCGCCGAGCAACTCAACGCCCTGCTCAACGCCCCCGGCACGCCGACCTCCATCCTCCGCCGCGGAAGGCTCGAAGGATTCGAGCAGTTCGCCGACGACCGCTCGCCCTACAATCGGTCTCGGCAAACCGAAGCCAGACCCAGCGACCAACAGCAGCAGCAGGACCAGAGCCAGACGGTCATGCGCTTCTGGTGGCAGGAGCCCGCCGACCCTAATATCAAGGCCCGCCAGCCCAGCAACCTCGTCGGCAAACTCCGCATCGTGCCCAATATCGAGCGCAATCTACTGCTCGTCGCCGTCCCAGAAGAATACAGCCAAGCGATTGACGAGCTGGTCAACGAGCTCGACCAGCCCGGCTATCAGGTGCTCATCCGGGCGGCCATCGCCGAGGTTTCTCTGGAAGACGCCATGAGCCTCGGTTTCCGATTCTCGACCGACGCGGGAGCCTTCACTTCCGGCGACCCGCTCATGACCGACAACGCCCTGCGAGGCCTGTTCAGCTACCAGTTCGAGGACATGCACGCCAACACGCATACCTTCACCGTCAACGCCGACGTCAACGGCCTGCTCAGTCTCCTCCGCCGCATCACCGACCTCAAAATCCGCAGTGAGCCCAAGATCCTGACCGCCGACAATGTCGAGGCCGAGTTCTTCGACGGACAGGACATCCCCTTCCTCTCCAGCACGCGGCTCACCGACGCCGGCAACCGCGACGATTCATTCGACTACTTCCCCGTCGGCATCACCCTGCGCGTCCGCCCGCACATCACCGAAGAGAAAAGCATCAACCTCACCGTCAAGCTCCGCGTCTCCAGTGTCGTGCCCGGTCGGACCCTCTTCGGCGGAGCCATCGTCGATCGTCGCGAGACCACCACGCAGATCCTGCTCGAGGACGGTCGCACCTTCATGATCAGCGGCATCCTCCGCGAGGAGGAGCGGGCGATCATCCGCAGTGTACCCGGGCTGGGCGACATACCCGGGCTCGGCGAGATCTTCAAACACCGCGAGACCGCCAAGGTCAACACCGAGTTGCTGGTCTTCCTCACGCCTTACGTGATCGGTCCGCGGACCATGCCGCCAGCCAGTGACCCCATCGAGAAGGATCCCATGGACCGGCTCGAACAGCACTGGCCGTCCGAGGACACCATCGGCGAAACCGAGAACCCCGCGCCCCCATCCGCCCACGTCGTGCCCACGGCAGCGGACACTCGCGGGGGATGAAGCGATATGGACAACGCTCCCATGGATCGCGTGACCGTGCATCAGGATTCGCGAGCGGAACCCACCCGCGGGCTTGCCTCTTCTCGACAAACCCGCACCGGCTTCTTGCGCGCCGACTTTCTCCGCGCCGCCACGCTGTGCATCGCGTCCGCCGCTCTGCTCGTTGCCGCCTGCCAGCCCATGGGCTCCGCGTCCTCCGCCCCGTCGCCGGAGACCGTCGGCGACGACCACCTCAAACCCTTCGGCGACTTCGAGCTGCCCCGCAAGATCGGCTCGGTGGACAACGTCGGTCTGCAGATCCCGGCCGTCTCGCCCGACGGCGAGCAACTCCTCTACCTGCGCAGCGACCGCGATGACCTGGCCTTGATGACCCTGCTGGGCTCGCCCGATCCCCTGCATACCGCACCCGACGGCGAACTCGCCATCTGGCAGCGACCGGTATCCGGCACGCTCACCGGCCGGCGCATCTCCCCCGAACGCTGGGCTCATTCGCCCGTCTGGTCCGACACCGGCCAAGCCATCGCCTACGTGGTCAACGAGCCGCCCGGCAGCTACATCGTGCACCTCGAACTGGCGAGCGGCACGCGTACCCCGCTCGGCCTGCCCGAGGCGGTCAACTGTCTTCCGCGGTTCGGCCCCGACGACGACACGGTAGTCTTCTGTGCCGGCCCAACGCCCGCCGCTTCTCGCGTCTTCCGACAGCGCGTCGGCGATCCGGAACCCACCGCCCTAACACCGCCCGGCGGCAACTACTCTCTGCCCTTAGCCGCCAGCACCGCTGACCAAGTCTGGTGCGCTCGCGCCGACGGCTCGGAGCTCACCTGGATCGCCGCCCGGACGGACAACGCCCAAACCCTGGTGTCACGCTGGGGCACCGCCGACCAGCCCGACCTGCTGCAGACATGGGCCGGCATCGCCAACCCCCTCTCGCCCGACGGCCGTAGCTTCCTCTTCTACGACGCCGCACGAAACCGCATCCGCGCCTACCACGCAACCGATCGACGCGTGGTCGGCCATCGACTCGGCAGCATCGCCGCCTGCTGGCTCGGCCCCGAGACCATCGCCCTGGCCACCGCCGACGGCGTCTTCCTCGTAGATACCGCCAGCGGACGAAGCCCCGGACTATTCAACGGATCATGGATCCCTTGTCGATACGTCCCCCGCACCGGCCGGCTTCTCCTGCTCGGCCGCGAGCGGGTCAACCGTTTCTCGATCGTCGAGGTGCTCTTCAGACCCCGGTAGCCGCAACCCGGCCGGCCGCCGCCGAGGAAACACGGAACCACAGATGCACACAGATAAATACAGATGGAGCAAAGAGGCGGGAAGGATGTGAGCGTAACGCGCCAGCCGTAGGCGAAATGAACAATGGCAAAGCACGGATGACCAATGAAATCCGAATGACGAATGTCCTCTACCCACAACCGAGTTCTGGTTTCGGGCTTGGTCATTGATTGGTCATTGGGGCTTGGGCATTCGCCATTGTGCCCCACGAGTCGGGCAGGCAGTGAGTTACGCCCGAATAACACGGAAAGCATTGACCGGAGACCCTGGCATGTCCCAACGATCATCAGCACTCGCCCACGACGAGGTGCGTACTCATCAGCGTTCATCTGTGTGCATCTGTGGTTCCGCATTCCTTCTGCGACCATGGTGCGGGCTGCTGTGCCTCGTGGCCTTGCTTGTGCAGGTGGCCGGGTGCACGCGGGCCCTGCCGCCGGACATCCCCGAGTTCAAGCCGCCTCGCTCGTCAGTCACCGAACTGCCCGAGATTGTCGTAGCCAGCGAAGGGGGCGAGCCGGCACCGGTCGTGGCGGAGGCGCCCAAACCGGCGGCTCCTCCCGAAGCCCCCAAGCCCAAAGCCGTCGCCACCGCCCCGGCGGAAGCTCCGCCGCCCGCGGTCGAGGAGGAGAAGGCCGAACCCACCGCCGCGACCATCGTCGGCACCTGGCGGGTCACCGAAATGAGCCACGGCGGCCAGCCAATGCCTCAGATGAGCGAAATGCAGATGACCTTTACCTTCGCCGAGGACGGTACCTTGGCAATGAAGATAACCCATCCGCAAATGCCCGAGCCCCAGAGCAAGAGCGGCACCTACTCAGTCAGCGGCAACCAGCTCACCATCACCATGGAAGGCGAGAGCAAGACCGGCCCCTATACACTGGACGGTAACAGCCTCACGATCGAGATCGAGCAAGCCAAGCTGGTCATGACCCGCACGTGAGTCAACAAGGCCGCATCCGCACGCCACCAGGCCACCCCCAGACACAGCCGTGTGACCTGCGCGCCGCCTGCCGCGCGAATCATTTCCCCAGTTGTGGCCTCAGGCGGCGGTGTGGTATAATACTCACTCATGAAGCCGTCCGGGCTACCCCGCAGCTGGAGCCGGCTTCAGTGGCGCTGGATCTTTGAAAAGGTGCTTGAACAGGCCGAGGGCCTGTGCAATAATGGGTAGGTGCCGGTGACCAAGCCGTGCCCCAACCCTCTGGCGGCGTAGCTCAGTTGGTTAGAGCATGGGATTCATAAACCCAAGGTCACTGGTTCGAATCCAGTCGCCGCTAGTCCCGGATTCCGACGTTCGCGCAGCGGCCGTCTGGTGCCTATGCCAGGACAGCCATGCATGACCCGCATGCCGACCCGACGACCCTCCTGAAAGAATTGGATGTACTCCGCGCCCGGGTGGCGGAACTGGAAAACGAGGCGGCGACCCTCCTGGCTGGCAAAGACCCGCATACCGCGGAGCGCCGCGAAGACACCCCGTGCGCCGAACTGCAACAGCTACAGTCCATCCTCGAAAGCATCGATGAGCCGATCTACGTCAGCGACCCGAACACCTTCGAGCTGCTCTACGTCAACCACGCCTTCCGCCGCTACTGGGGCGAAGTCATTGGTCGCCAGTGCTTTGAGGTATTGCAGGGGCGCGACTCCCCCTGCGAATTCTGCACCAACCACCTGATCTTCGGGGAGAAAGCCGGCCAGCCACACGTCTGGGAGTTCCAGAACCTGATCAACAAGCGATGGTACCGGTGCATCGACAAGGCCATTCCCTGGCCGGACGGTCGCCTCGTCCGCTACGAAATGGCCATTGACATCACCGAGCACAAGCGCGCCGAGCAGGCCCTCGCGGAGAGCCAGCGTGTTCTTTCCACGCTGATGAGCAACCTGCCCGGCATGGTCTACCGCTGCCTGAACGATCCCAACTGGACCATGATTTTTGTCAGCGAAGGATGCACCGAGCTGACCGGATATCAGCCGGCGGACCTGGCGAACAACAAACACGTCTCCTTCAGCGATATCATCCATCCGGACGACCAGCACCACGTCTGGACCACCGTCCAGGCGGCACTGCAGAGCCATCGACCGTTCCAGACCACCTACCGCATCATCACCGCCCAAAACACTGAAAAATGGGTTTGGGAACAGGGCCGCGGCGTCTTCTCGGACGAAGGGGAACTTCTTTTCCTCGAAGGCTTCATCGCCGACATCACCGAACGCAAGCGAATCGAGGAACAGTTCCTTCAGGCCCAGAAACTGGAGAGCATCGGCACGCTGGCCGGGGGCATCGCCCATGACTTCAACAACCTCCTCGCGGTCATCATGGGCAACGCAGCTATCGTGCAAAAGCCCCCCCCTCTGCCACCCAAGAAACACGAAGCCGTGGCGGATATCGTCACCGCGGCGGAGCGCGGATCGGCCCTGACCCAGCAGTTGCTGGCCTACGCACGAGGCGGTGTCCTCAAACCCATACCCACCGATCTAAACCGACTGATTCGCTCCGTGTTGCCCATGTTGCAGCGAGCGACACCTCCCGGTATCCAATTCGTGCTCAAGCTCAAGGCGGACCTGCCCCTGATCATGGCCGATCCGGTACGCATCGAGCAAGTACTCATGAACCTCGTCCTCAACGCCATCCAGGCCAGCCAGGCGCCCGGCAACATCACCATCGGAACAACCGCACGCATCCTCAGCCGCACCCTCGCCGATCGCCTCCAGATAGCACCCGACACCTATGTCCAGCTCCGCGTCCATGATCGCGGCTGCGGTATCGAGCCCGGCATCATCGAGAGAATCTTCGACCCATTCTTCACCACGAGAAAAACCGGACGAGGCATGGGGCTTTCGGCGGCCCACGGCATCATCCGAGGCCATCACGGACAGATCAAGATCTCCAGCAAGCCCGGCAAAGGCACCGTCGCCGCCGTCTGGCTCCCCATCGCCAGTCGGCCTGAGGCCGCTGTGCATAGCCCACAACCGCCACGCGAACGCCCGCCGCGCGGCAACGAAACCATCCTGATCATCGACGACGAACCCACGGTCAGCCAGACCATCCAACACATGCTTTCTTCGCTCGGTTACTGCGTCATCACACACTCGGATACCGATCACGCCCAGGTGTTCCTTGCCAGTAATGCCGAGGACATCAACTTGGCCATCTGCGACATGAATATGCCCAAGTGCACCGGACGAGAGATGGCAGAACTCATCGCCGCCCGTTATCCCCATATCATCGTCTTGCTGACCAGTGGCCTTGACAACGGCCAAGCCGACCAGTCGGCCGGCACATCCAACGTGGCGGGCTTCCTGCATAAACCCTTCACGCTCATGGAACTGGCCAAGACAGTCCGCGCTGCCCTCGATTCATAGGGCATCGTACGCCAGGGCATAGCGGTCGCGGCACGACACCACCATAAACCTCTTCGGGTTACGGAAGGAGCAGGTCACCCGCTCGCCGTGCGGCGGCTTGTGATCTATCTCTGGTCGTGGATGGGGGCGGGCTGCGAAGAATCGTCGCGCTGCGACATGGCCCCGCCGATGGCATCGGGCATGGCTGCAACCGAACTGGTCCGCAAATGCTCCGCGAGCGGATCCGCGGCTACCGGCTCGACCAGCGGGCCGGCCATGTCCGGCGGCAAAGGCACACGATCGGTCGGCTCTTCGCCGCTCCCCAAGGCTTGCCGGGCGGCCGCGTCACCATTGCCACCCTCCAGTGACACCTCTGGAGCGGCCGCGACAACCCCGCGGTGAATCTCCATGGCCAACCGCTCGTAATCCTTCGCTCCGTTGCTGTCAGCGGCATAGTCGAAGATACTCTTCCCATAGCTGGGAGCTTCCGCCAGCTTGATATTCCTGCGGATCATCGTCTCGAATAATCGAGCCGACGACCACGGCACATTCTGCCCGCGAGCGGCCTCCATGAACGAGCGCACATCCCCGACCACCTCCGCAGCCAACTTCGTCCCCGCGTCGTGCATGCAAATCACCACGCCCTCGACGTGCAACGACGGGTTGATTCGCCGACTGACCAACAGCACCGTCTCCAGCAGCTTGCCCACACCCTGCAGCGCCAAGAAGTGCGGTTGCAGCGGAATAATCACCTCCTGGGTCGCACACAGACCATTGAGCGTCAGCACACCCAGGGACGGTGGGCAATCCACAATCACGTAATCGTACCGAGGAGGTTGCGCGTCGGTTTCCCGGCCGGTGTGGTGGTCCAGCAGGTCGCGCAAGATGACCTCCCGCCCGACCACGCTGACCAACTCCACCTCCGCCGCCGCCAGGTCAATACTTGCCCCCACCGCCCACAGGTTATTCGCCACCTTCACGCGGGCCTTGGCAATGGAAGTTGAGCCGGTCAGGAGTTCGTACGTTCCCGGGCGACCGGCGGCCGGATCCAGCCCGAGGTGCAAGCTCAAATGGGCCTGCGGGTCGAGGTCAATCACCAACACGCGATGCCCGGCCCGCGCCAGGGCCGCCGCCACGTTCACCGCCGTAGTGGTTTTCCCCACTCCGCCCTTCTGATTGATGACCGCCACGCGACGCATCGGACCTCCCTTCCCGATCGGGTGGATCCCCCCAACACTGAGGCCTCCTGCCCTGACTGGCTTGGAAAGGTGTGGCTATTATACCGTCCCTGCCTCACCCCGCCAACGAGCACGCCCCCGACCAAAGCCCGTGGTGTCATCTCGCACCGCGTTGCGGTTGGCCGGCGAACAGGTACGCGCGTCCCATAACCCCCAGGGCCACGGTCGAGCAGCGCGGCCAACCGCAAGTGTACTCGCGCTGCCACACGCATGGTCCAGACCGAAGCCAGGCTCTTCTTTGCTGATGAGCATAATTCGCCATCCGCGGGCGAAATGACCATGGCGAAGCCCCAATGACCCATGAAGTCCAAACGACCCACAACCAACGTCCCCGCCCGCGGTTGGCGTTCTGGCTTCGGGCTTGGTCATTGATTGGTCATTGGGCCTTGGGCATTCGCCATTTTTGCCGCAGGAGCCAGGCGTCCAGCGAGTGACACCCTTTGCTGATTGAGAAGCGCAACAGTTGGCCGGCCCGGAACCAAAGCTCCGGGCCGGCCTGCAGCCCCCCTCCATACCGCTCATCTCGCTCACACGAACGTCGTCCGCACAGCGAATTGCCAGTACCCGTATGCCATCCGATATCGAGCCCGAACCCCGAACAGCAGCTTCTCTCGCTTGAATCCCTCCTCGCTCGCCTCCGTCAGCGATCCAAACTCGATCGGCTCTCGGTCCTGGAAAATGAACGGCCGCACCACCCCATCCGTCTTGAGCAGGTACCACACCGCCGGCGAGGTCAGCCACGGCAAAGCCACCACCCGAGCCGCTCCCTGCAGGACGTTCGACGTCTGGTTGATCACCGTCGCGTTCACCGCCTCCATCGCCGTGAAGAGCATCGACGGCGGCACCAGACACACCATGCCGGTCATGTTCAGCGCCAACGGTTCGCCTTGGTCGTCTTTGAACGACAGCATCCGGGCCATCGCCTGCTTGAGCGACCCCTTGAACTCCTCCGTGGTCGGCTCATCGCTCTCCGCCGCCGCCGCGAAGGTCAGATCGTTGTCCTGCACACCAGATCCGCCCGACACGTGCCCGTCGCTGAAAAACGCCGCCCCATCGTAGCTCTGGCAAGCGTCCGCCCCGCCGTTGACCATCAACTGGCCGAGCAGGTAGTCCTTGTGCGTCGCCGCTCGCTGGGCCAATTCGCCCACGCGGATCCGAATCTGGCCCGTCTGGTCGTCGGCGATCTCGTCGCGGTCGACCTCGATCGTCGCCTCGTATTTCAGGTTTTCCAGCGAGTACCTCTCAGTCCTCAGGCCGCGGGCCAGCCGCCCCGTGCCCCATTCCCGCATCCGCGGCACCGTACCAAGCCATTGGTACGTCTCCGAATCCGACGTGGATGGAATCCGCGTCGCCAGGTCCTGGTAGTAGGTCGTCGTTGCGCCATACCGCTCGAAGAACTCGCTGCGAAGCCCCTTGGTCAACAGCCCCGTATTCATCACCGCCATCGATACACCTCACCCTCTTCTCTGAAAAGCCGCCGGCACCCGACTGGGCGTCAATCGCTGTCGGCTCCAGCCGTGGCCCAATGGCATATGTCTCAATCAACGCACACATACGGTCACAGATCCTCTTGCGGACGGTCAAGCGGCGATTTTCAAGGCCACCACATGCCAGCCCATACCATCACACACAATCGTGACCGTGTCATGAGCCGCGCCCATCAGTGCGTGGCTCCCCGCGCTGTCGATACTGTCCGAGCCGGCCGGCGTCACCGTCAGCAACCCGCTGAGCCCCGTCTTGATGAAAGTGCACCATGCCCCCGGCCCAGCCTCCGCGGCCGACGGCAAGTTCAAGCTCGACGCCGTCGTGCCCGTCACCACGATCACACCACCCAAATCCGCAACCCCGATCGCCACATTGGTGGCACTCACCTTCGTCACCACTTGGTGCTTGAGCCCCGCCGAAACCAGCGGACCAGCCATCGTCCCTCCCGCCAACGGCATCGGCGCAACCTGAATCCGCACTACAATCCGGTCATCTCCGACCACGTCGATCTGATGCCCCACAAAACTGTGACCCGACGAGTTGACCGTCAGCGTCTGATCGTCCGAGGCGAAGATCGGCCCGAGATTGTGAACCCGATCCGCGCCCGCCAGCTCGTGCTCGAAATCACCCTGCGTGAAGACCCGCACCACCAGATCGCCGGGCTGACCGGCCGTGTTGTCCATCTCCTCGTAAGCGACCCCAGCGAAGATATCGCCCGCCTCCAACGGCCGAGCATACCCGCCTGAAAGCCCGACCAACGCTCCTTTGTAGATGTGCGCATCCATCGCCACGGGCAACGTACGCATCTCCTGATCCACATACCGATCCACCTGCCGATTGTTCGTCAAAGCCATCCATGCACCTCTTCTTGCCTAAGACCCGTGAACCCGACGCCGCTCAAATCCAAATCCTGAATCGACAATGGAGAACCGAGAGAGTCTTGCTTGTGTGCGTCCCTGAGCCCGGCCACCAGCACGGCCACAGACACCCACCACAGAAGCATGCTTCTCATTTCTCGCTGTCCGGCCCCAGCCCCGCCTCGCGCAGGGCGTCATTCACCCACGCTGACTCACTGGTCAGCGCCGCGAGATCCGGCTCGGCGGAAAAGGAAGCCCGGGCCGAGGCGATCACCGCCGCCCGATCCCGACCTTGCCGGGCCGCATCGCCGCTCGGAGGCTGCGTGCGCCCGATCATGACCACCGCGGGCGCCGACGCCGCCCACTCCGTGAACGCGACGGGGTCGCTCAACGCCAAGCGAACCGCCCACTCCCGCTGGGCCGGCGCGAGTTGCCCGGCCTGCATGGCCGCCGCAACTTTCGCCGAAGCCTCACGCTCGGCAGCCTCGGTCATCAGCACCCCCAACCGTCGATCCGCCGCCAACAACACCTCCACCGGGTCACTGCCCCGGTCCAGCCTCAGTCGTCGCCGCAAAACCTCGATGCCGGCCGCCAAACCCCCGACCACACAGCCATCGGGCACACCCGTGTCCACCACCGCGTCCCCTTCCACCGTCGCGATCCCTCTCTCCAGCTCAACCCGGTTGACGATGGGTCTCATGCCCACGATGGCCGGCTTGTTGGTCAGAGCCGCCGAGTGCAATCCCACCACCCGGCGGTCGGTTTTGCGCACCAGAACCACCGGCGAGAGGTACCGGTACTCACCGGCCGACAGCTTCGCCTGGGCCGCTGCCGTCCACGCCACCTCGGCCAACAGACCCGCCTCGCCCGCCGCCGCATCCTCCGGCGATACCGCACGCAAGGCTCGAATCCAACCCGCCGCCGGAGCCTGACCCGTCGGGGAGGCGTACACCCCACCCAGACTCTGATGCTCGTAGTCGATCGGGATGTCCGTGGCGTGCCGTTCGTACGCCGCCACCACCAACCGGACGGCCTCTTCGTCAACCACGAATCTCCCGTTCACCGAGTGCACGTCGCCCCAGGGGGCAATCAGCACCACCTCCGGCGCCCGCGTCCCCTCCAGCCGGTGAGACTCGATCACCAACGCCTCCTCCAACACACCCCCCGTCTTCGCCACGCCCCAGTCATCCCGCCCGTTGCGCTCCTGTGTGTCCGTCACGCCAACCTCCCGGCATTCACGCCGCTTGCCCCGGAACCGTTCACCCGCCATTGGCCGCATCACGCTCCCGCCCCGCCACCCTTCGCCTTCCCCCACAACCCAGGAAGCAGTGATGCCGCACCAGCCCCTCAAGGCGGGCCCGGGGCGGGCCAGTACGAGAGAAGCTCCCTCCGGTTTGGTCGGGAGCCCCCCGCCTTGCAGGCCGCCAAAGGAACAACGGAAACCGACAGCCCTACGGACAAGGCTACAACCTCGCTTTAAGCACCCGCCCGTGGGAGGTTTGAATCCGCTCTTCTACAGCGCCCCTTGAGAGCCGGAGAGAATCGTTATATAATGCGTGCTTGGCGGTGTTGATCTGCATGCGGACCAAGGGCTACGAGCGGTGTACCCGCAACGAGCCGGGTGCCCTGGGAGAGGTCTCCGTGCCGCCGTCCAAATCGTAGGGGAGACAATTGTCGTGGCCGGCAGATGCCCGCTCGTCCATCTCGATAAGGTCGACACCGAGTCAGCGGTTCCCCGCTACCTCCAGGCTAAGAGCATCCTTGCCGAGGCCATCCGCAAGGGACGCTTCCCTCCCAACTCGAAGCTGCCCAACACCGGCGAGATCAGCGCCCAGATCAACGTCAGTCTGATCACCGCGCACAAGGCCATTCAGTGTCTTGTCCAGGAAGGGTGGGTCCGCCGCGAACGAGGCCGGGGCACATTCGTCCGCAATGATTTTGAGGCACAAGTGGCTGCCAAGCCGCAGTTCCGCGTCGGCTTGGTGCTGCATCCGTGCAATCCACTGGGCGACTTCTATCACGGTCGGCTTATCGCCGGCGTTCGAGAGGCCGCCGAACTCATCGAACCCGTCGGAGAACTGGTCATCCAGCGATGCCACTCGCTCCGCGATCTCGACGTACTCAGCGCGGACGGCCTGCTCTGCTTCCACCCCGATCGCCATCAGTTTGCCATGCTGGAGGAAGCAGCAACCAGAAGACCGGTTCTGGTCCTGGGTGCCTCTCTGGAAGACACCACCCTTCACTGCGTGGACTCGCAGAACTTCCAGGGCATGCAAGCGGCGGTACGGCATCTCATTGAGCTGGGCCACCGAAGAATCGCGATCTTGAACGGCCCTCTCGATTCGACGAATTGCCTTCACCGTTACGAGGGATACATGGCGGAGATGCGTGCACACGGGCTCCCCGTCGCCGAGAATTTGGTCTACAATGCCGAGCTGGCCAAGGCGGCCGGTGCCGCCATGGGCCGGCTGACGGCTACCCTTCAGAGCAAGAACCGCCCGACCGCGATCGTGGCCGGCGGTTACTACCTTGCCCTTGAGGCCCTCACTCTCCTTCGGGAACTCCACATTTCCGTGCCCAACGCCATCTCCCTCGTGGGCTTCGACGACACCAAGTCCGCGGCCCTGCTCAATCCGCCTTTGACCACGGTGCGTCAACCGCTCGAAGAAATGGGTATGCGGGCCTACCAGCACATCGCGCGGCTCATCAACGGCAAACAGGTCGACACCCGGATTGACCTCCTGCCGACCTGGCTGATTGTCCGCAGCTCGACCTCTCAAGCTCACTGAGGCACATGGTTACTGGCAAGCGAGCATCGCTTCTCGGCCAATGCGCGGCAAGTCACTGCCCGCGAAAAGGAAAACGCCTGCACCCATTCGGACACAGGCGTTCTCATCATCTGCATCTCAACCGGTTCACGAGACGACAGACAGCATGCCCCCGGTGCCGCGCCTCACGAAGTCCAGCCCGTCACTCGTCGTCGTCGCCCGAGCCATAGGGGTACTGCCCGCCGCACAATCCCGGGATCGTGCAGGTCGGGTCCAGACTCCAGTCGGGATAATCGTGCATCAATAGATCGTACTCGATCGGGTCACAGTTCAGAATCGTGCCGCACGGGTTGATGTTGCGGGCTGCTTTGCTGATGCAACTCAGATCCGCCCAGGCCGTTCCAACAAGAGGAGCAGCCAACAAGACCCACATCATCCACCATTTCCGCTGTCGTCGCATCGCTCACACCCTTTTGCCAGATCGCCGCCCTCACGGACACCACCACAACCCGCATACTTCCACCCAAAACCTGCTTACTGGTCTTCCTCCTCCTCCTCGTCCTGCTCCTCGTCATCGTCCGTGTCTCCACCCGCCGGCGTGCAATCGACGAGCAAAGGATTATTGGGGTCGCAGGGCTGAATCAGTCCGCCGAAAAAACCGTTCTCGCAATCCAGGAGGTAACAGAAATCGACCGATGTCGCCGCGCCGTTGATCCAGAAGTCGCTGCAGCCGCCGGAGATCGCTCCATTCCTAGTGGTGAACCCGCCGGTCTGAAAAACCGTCGCCCCCGCCAGAAACATGCTCAGCCAGACCCAAATGCGCGTCCATCGCCTGTTCATCATGGCATACCTCCCAAGGCCGCCGCAACCCGTCCGCCCCAAGGCGGCACCGCCGGCGTCATGCCCCATCGCCCGTAACCTGCGGCAGTATAGAGTCCCCCAAGCGTCCATGCAAGGCGGCAACAGCCGCCTTGCTGACGTAGTCGTGTTCCGCTCCAGGGAGCGCGGGCGAGGCTTGCTCGGGTGGCTTTTCGGGCTGGATCCAGGCTTGCGTGGACAGCGGAAGTGCCCTGCCAAAAGAAGACAGCTTCCCCGCCTCAGTCAGGGCGGGGAAGCTGCTTTGAATCGGAGCGCCCATGAAGCACCGCTCAACTTGAGCAGCGCACTTCTGCTGGCCGGCCGTGCCGCCCTTGCCGTTCAGGCAAAGCGGCGCTTCACGGCTCGCACCCTTGGGCGGTCTTAGCTTACCGGCAGATCAGAATCAGGTTCCTGATCTGGGCCGGGATACGGGCGCAAATCAGCGCACCGGGATTGGGTCGCAGAACGTCCCAACCACCGTCCACATCGGTCTTCTGCAGGCAACCCAACTGAAACATGGGCACCGCGAGAGCGGCGATCAAAAGGACTCTCATCAACCGTTTCATAACAATGACCTCCATCGATGGTAGAATTGTCACAAGCCTGGTCCGGCTTCTGCCGTGGGCATACTGGGCCAGGCGCCCTCCGACAGGCCCCGGGCTGGCAAGAGCCCCTCGGCCGCAACAGCCAACGAGCCCTGCTTCACCCACGGGCTTGCCGAGCCACGTGCCGCCGTGATTAACCGAACAATTCCTCGTTCAGGATGGCGATGATGATCCGCGGCAGCGCATCCAGATCCAGGCTGTAAGAGAACAGCGGGAGCGGCAGCGGAATCTTGACGCTGGCACACCCGCCGAGCTGGAATACACAGGCCGCCGACAAGGCAGCCAAATAAGACCAGGTCGTCAGTCTTTTGAACATTGCGAGCCTCCGTTTGTGTCTTGAATGATCAGGTTCAACCCTCGATCCACCGAACCTCACCACGGGCGAGCCCGGGACGCGGCCGAACCCCACGGTTCCACAGGCCTGTCCCGGAACATGCCGGCACAAGCCCAGCCGTCTCCAACTACTCAGTTGACTCCGCGCAGAATGAAGTTCATCATCAGGAAGTCGGCGATACAAGCGCCGAACCCGAAGACCGCAACCGCCGAGGTCGCGAACAGCAAACTCCATTTGACCCAAAGCTTCTTCGACATTTTTCAGTCTCCTCGTAGTACTGATGGCCCCCACTCAGGGGGCATGCAAACCCATCCCCGAGCCCGCCGCCGGGCAGCCTTACGCAAGGCTCCCGCCGGCAAACCCGCGGTACGCTGCAGCCGACCCCATCAATCGAAGATGTTGGCGATCACAACGTACTGAATGACACGCTGGTACCAGCCGTCCGGCAAGGTGAAGCCCGGGAGACCCGGGAGCAAGAGAGGGATCTTCACCGTCGCACAACCAGCCTGCCAAACCAATGTCGGCAGTGTCGATGCAGCCACCAACACCGCCAGTCTGAGCCTGCTCCACTTCGACATCGTGAGCCTCCTTTAGAAGGGAACAAGATAGGCCTCTCATCAGGGAGGCCAACGAAGCTTGCACCCGCGGCTCCTCCGCCGCGCCGTTAGCCTCGGTAAAAAACGCATGGTCCTCTATTTTTCACTGCTCGATCGCCAAGCCGCGCCGACCCAGCCGATCCCTGCAGGCCTTCTGCGATCGATCCGCCGCAACCACTCCACCCCTGGGTGGACCGCGATTCCGGATCTAAGGGGCGGAATCTTACACAGTTTCTTGAGCTTTGCAACCCTTATCCCGCAAAAACTTCACGGATCCGGTCGCGGTGAACCGGTTCGATAATCCCTTGCTCCGTGACGATTCCCCGGATCAACCGAGCCGGCGTCACATCAAAGGCCGGATTATAACACCCGACCCCTTCCGGGACCACGACCCTACCAAAAACCTGACTGACTTCCTCAGCCGGTCGGACCTCGATCGGAATGGCCTCGCCGTTCTCCAAGCTCAGGTCGAAAGTCGACCTCGGGGCGGCCACATAGAAGGGCACGCCATGAGCCTGGGCCAATACAGCAAGGCTGTAAGTGCCGATCTTATTGGCCGCGTCACCGTTGGCGGCAATCCGATCCGCCCCAGTCACGACCAAGCCAATCCGGCCAGCCTTCATCAAGCTACCCGCCACATTATCGCAAATCACGGTGACGTCAATACCTGCCCGAAATAATTCCCAGGCGGTCAGTCTGGCGCCCTGCAACAGGGGGCGGGTCTCGTCCGCGTACACCTGGAATCTCCGGCCATTCTCCCGGGCGGCATACATGATCGCCAGGGCCGTCCCATATTCAGCCGTGGCCAGCCCGCCCGCATTGCAGTGGGTCAGCACCGTCGCACCGTCTTGGATCAGGTGCTGCCCGGCTTGGCCAATGGCCCGGCAGATGGCGGCATCCTCCGCCCGCACGGCTTGGGCCTCAGTCAGCAAGGCCTGTTTGAGCTCCTCGAGCGGCAGGTTCCGCAGGCTTTCTGCCCGGGACCGCATCCGCTCCAACGCCCAAAACAGGTTGACTGCCGTAGGCCGACTGGACGCCAGGTACTCGCAGACGCGAGTCAGATTCTCAAAGAGCTCCGCCTGATCGGCGGCATCGCGGGTTCCCAGGACAACCCCCATGGCCGCGGCCACGCCAATGGCCGGTGCCCCTCGTACGCGGAGGCTGCGGATCGCCTCCCAGAGGGTTCCGACATCGCGGCACGTGAGGATTTTCACGTCCTCGGGCAGGAGCGTCTGGTCGATCATCTCGACCGCCCCGTCCAACCCGCCTACCCAGTCTATTGTCTTGTAAGACAGGGGGTTAGCCAAGGCCCAACTGCTCCCGCAAAGATTGGTTCTTTTTATCGACCGAATCCACCTGGTTTCTTTTGAATTTTTGAAGTTCCTCAGCCAGCCGGGGGTCGCTCAGGGCCAGGATCTGGACGGCCAGGACGGCCGCGTTACGGGCTCCAGCCTCCCCGATAGCCACAGTCGCAACTGGCACACCCGGCGGCATTTGCACGATGCTCAGCAGGCTGTCGACGCCCTGCAGGGCCCCTGAGGCGAGAGGAACGCCGATAACCGGGCGGGTGGTGCACGCGGCAACGACACCGGGGAGGGCAGCGGCCATCCCGGCGGCGGTGATGAAAACCTGGGTACCGGCCGCGGTGGCGGCGATCACGAACTCCCGCAGTTTATCGGGCGTTCGGTGGGCCGACAGGATCTCCACGGTGACCAACAGGCCGAAATCGCGCAACTGCCGAAAACAGACCTGCATGACCGGCCAATCGGAGTCGCTGCCCAGAATAATCGCCACCTGTGCCGGCGTTGTCCCCATCAATCTGCCCTGGACCAGGCGACGATGAACGCCATGCGCGGGCCGCGTTCTTGCCGTCGCCAACCGCCCTGCAAAACAGAACCGATTCCACATGTCGGCCGCCCACCCCCGGCGGCCAAGCTCCATTGTGATCACCCCAGGCGTGGTGTCAAGCACACACGGGGCCTGGCTTTCGGGTACGGCGAAGATTCCTGTCGACTTGGGGGCGGCTTTAGGGTATGCTGGTTTGTACAGTATCTTGAGCATGTCCAGCCGAGGTGGATTCGCGGAGGTTCATCTGGGCAGGGACGACCGACCGATGCTCTGGCGACGATAAGCAACAGGAGGAGAACAGGAAGCTCGGCGCTTGCGGCCACAACGTGCCGTCGCATCAAGGCGATGTGCCGATAGTACTCCTGTATCACTCCCCCATCGGCGGTTTCCCTGCCACCACTTCCCACAGCCCCTCCGGCATGGATAGATGAGCGCATATGGGACACCCGTCGGAGGCATATCTGAGGTCTAGGAAAGGGCTACCGCGATGACACACAGAAGCACGTTCCACACATGGCTGACAAACGGGTTGGTCACCGCCTTGGTGATCGGCGGTTTCTGCACCGCAATCCAGGCGGCCGTCACGGCGCCATGGGCGGTCGATCCCGGCGACAGCGGAACGGTTCGCAAGGGCGAGACGGTTCGCTTCTTCATTGGCGGCTCGGATGATGGGCTGCAATCGTGGCAATCCGAGGATCCAAGCCAGAGCGGTGCCTCCGCCCGAATCTGGCTGGGCACAGAGGACGGCCGGTGGGACGTTCTGCAGGCGGTCGAGATGCGTTGGGATCCGGCAGAGCGGCGGTTCTACCACGACGTAGCCATCCCCGGGAACTACCCGCAGACCTACTCCTGCGTCATGTATGTGTACAGCGGGGACAATCAGTCTGACTGTAACAAGGATCGCCGCTACGGCGGAGATCCGAGCGGGCGGATCTACCGCATGGCCAACACCCCGCCTGTGGCCGTCAACGCCACCGGCCGGGACAACCAGACAACCAACAACCCCTCTTACCTGCTGGCGTGGCGCTACGGTGACGCGGACAACCAGACTCAGACACATTACCAGGTGCAGGTCTCCAGCGAGTTGGACTTCGCCTCGATCGAGCAAGACAGCGGCGAGCGGCGGTCGTCGAGTGGCGGATACGTACCTCGCGGCCTGGCCAGCGGCACATGGCATTGGCGAGTCCGCGTGCGGGACGGGCACGATTGGTCGGCCTGGTCTGAGCCGACGAGTTTCCGGGTCGACCCTTTCCTGGCGGCCGAGGAGCTTGGACCGGCCCCTGAATTGGATCCGGAAGTGGCCCGCGATGCCCGGCTGTTCTGGCGAGCCCGCAAGATCAAGTCGGGTGACATCTGGACCCATGAGAATACACCCGCTCCGGATGCCATCGAGATGGTCGAGAAGCGTGAGGGCTTCTCGCGTTACTTCCAGCACCCGGATGGGGCCATCACCTTCGAGACGCACGCGGCCCTGATCAACTACCAGGATGCGGCCGGCGTGTGGCATCCGATCGATCTGAACCTGGTGCCCAGCAAGGGCCCGTTTGCGTACGAGAACAAGACGAACACGTTTGAGACTTACTTTGCCGCGAAGGCGGACGGCTTCCATCGCTACAACGATCGGGGTTTCGCGATCGACTTCAGGCTTCTGGACGCGGCGGCGGCGGCGCCTCGGGTCGAGGACGGCACGATCGCATACCCTGAGGTGATGGAAGGGGTGGATCTGGTCTACACGGTGATCGAGAAGAAGCTCAACGAGGACATCATCCTGAGCCGGTACACCGGCCGGCATCGGTTCGATTTCGAGATGAAGCTGCCGGCGGGGGCGGGCTGGGAAGTCGGCCCCGGGGGCAAATGGGTGCGGTTCGAGGACGCGTCCGGCGAGCAGATTTGCCGAGTCGGTGCCCCGTACATGATCGACACCAAGTGGCTGACGATGGGTGAATACGCTCCTGAGGATTCGCTGTCGGAGGCGGTGACCTTCGAGATGGCCGCCCGCCCGGATGGGGTGGTGGTATTCAGTGTGGTGGCCGACGAGGAGTGGTTGACCGATGCGGCTCGGGTTTACCCCGTCATCATCGACCCGGAGTTCGAGACGGCCCGCGAGTTGTACAACTGGCCGGTGGATACATGCGTGGACACCTATTACAGCGGCGGGACCTGCAATCACGGGGCGTGGGGCCTGATGCGTGTCGGGCGCTGGGCGACGGGCCCGTCCGTATGGCGGGGCATGCTGCGTTTCAATCATCCCAGCGGCATGGTCAACACGGACCAGGTGTGTTGGATGTACGCCTGGGGCAAGGTGGAGGCGGCGGCAGGCGGTGGGTGCTACGGCCATTTGTGGTACCGCCGGGGCATCAATGACAGCTGGAGCGAAGGAGGCGGACTCGGCGCCGGCGGCACCTGCGGCAGCGGCGTCGGGGCTACCTGGAACACGACAGGCGGCGCCAGTCACGAAGGCGGGCCCGGGGCCTACACCTGCGTGGACACGACCGCCGACAAGGCGTGGGAATGGTCCTGGAACAACTGGGGGCCGTGGATCAACGACACGGGCTACGTCTTCCGTGCCGACACGGAAGGCAGCAATGATGTTCTGTGGACCCGCCGCTGGTACACCTCAGATTGGAGTGCGGCCAACGCCCACTTCCAGCGGATTCGCTGGGACAACCAGGCCCCGTCGATCTCGGCCAGTGGCCAGGGCGGTGAGTCCTACAGCAACAACACGACGCAATCATTCAGCGGATCGGCCAGCGACAACGGCGACGGCTACTGCACGCGCGGCCTCAAACGAGTGCTCTACCGCCGCGAGGGATACAACGGTACGGTCTCTCTGACCCAGGTATCCGGCAGCGGCTCGAGCTGGTCTCACAACAACAGCAGCATCAACGGGCACAACCTCTGGTACTTCAAGTCGGAGGACAACGGCACTCTGCAATCCGGCGAGGTATGGGTGCGGCGATTCGTGGACAGCGTGGCTCCCAACAACCCGGGCTTCTCCTCGGTGACGGCCGCCAGCACCAGTCAGATCGATCTCGCCTGGTCGATTCCGACGGACCGGGCGACGGGCGCACCCGACGGGGCAGCTGAGCTCCGCGAGACATCGGGCAGCCACCGCTACCGCCGCGGCGACGTCGGCGTCCGCGTCCAGCGCGGCAGCACGGGCATTTACGGCTGGGGGGCGGGCACCACGCACAACGACACCGGGCTGTCGGCCAACACGGCCTACACCTACACCATTGCCGCCCGGGACAACACCGGAGGGGGTCGCGGCTCGTGGCAGAACACCACCAGCTACGTCGGCTCAACCACCAAGTACACCAAGATCCAGGCCCCGACCGGCTTGACCTTCGGCACGGTGGCGGCGACGAGTATTCAAGCGGCGCCGGCCGGCACGTTCTCCAATCTGACTGCCGGCTCATCCGGCGTGCGGGTCAGCAATGCTACGGCCGGCACCAACTCCGGCTGGGTCCAGAACACCAATGCCTGGACCTCCTCGGGGCTCACCGGAAACACCGTCTACAACTTCTCGGTCGAGTCGCGCAACGGCAACAGCGTGTCGTCCGGCACGGCCAGCGGCAGCAAACGAACGCTGGCGGCGGCACCTGCCATCGGGCAAAACGTGGCGAGCGACCAATCCACGGGCACGACGTACCCGGCCGGCACGCTGTTTGGCTTCTCGAACCCGGCCGGTTTCGGCGACGGCTCGCACGGCGGCAACGCCTACCGGGTCGCTCAGTTCAAATACGCGTGGAACAAGAGCGACTCGTACAGCTTCACCGGCTCGGAGGCCAACTGGAACACCGGGGCGCTCAGCCTCGCCCCCGGTGATGGCGACGGCGCGTACTACCTGCACCTGCAAAGCTTCAACGGCGACGGCGTGGCTACGGCCACGACGCTCAGCTACGGCCCGTTCGAGTACGACGGCACGGAGCCGACCGTGGTGTCGATCACCCCGTCCACGACCGGCCCGACCAACGCGGACAGCGTGAGCTTCGCCGTGGTTTTCAGCGAGGCAGTCAGTGGGTTCGACAGCTCCGACGATGTGGCTGTCCAGCACAGCGGCACCGCGAACACGGAAGTGACCATCGAAGCGGTCAGTGGCACCGAGTATACGGTGACGGTAAGCGGGATCACGGGCGACGGCTCGCTGGCCCTGAGCGTGGTGGCGGATGCCGCGACGGACAGTGCTGGCAACGGCAACCCGGCGGCCGGCCCAAGCGAAGCGGCGGTCATCGACAACAGCTCGCCGACGGTCACGGTGGAGCAGGGTGCCGAGCAGGATGACCCGACGGGGCTCCTGCCGATCGTGTTCGACGTGGTCTTCAGCGAGCCTGTTGACGGCTTCGATGAGACTGGCGTGAGCATGGGCGGGACGGCCGAGGGTGTGGTCTTCGCGGTCAGCGGGAGTGGGACGACGTACGTCGTTTCGGTGACGGCCATCGACGTGGCCGGCACGGTCCAGCCTTCGGTGACGGCCGGCGCGATCCAGGACGCAGCGGGGAATCCCAATGAGGCCTCGACCAGCGTGGACAACAGCGTGTTGTACGCGGTCGCCCCACCGCCGAGCATCGTCTCGTGGGCCAGCGTACGCGAGCACGCCTTGGAAGTCGGGGATATGGCCATCGTGCTGGACGCGGACGGTAGCAAGGATCCGGTGACCGAGCCGCGACGATTCGGGCTGCAGAAGGTCGAGGTGGTTTTTGATCATCCGGCACAGGCGGCGGATGGGACACTGGACGCGGAGGACGTGCTGGTCAACGGCAGCTCGGCCGCGGTCACGGCGGTGAGTCTGGCGGACGGCGGGCTGAAGCTGGTGATCGAGTTGACCGGCTTGGCCGACGGCGCACGGCACACGATCGACCTGACGGGCAAGTTCAAGGGCGCGGATGCCCCCTACCAGATGCTGGTGGGCGACGCGGACTGCGAGGTCCGTTGCCTGGAAGGCGATGTGAACGGCGACGGCGTGCTGAACCTCATCGACGTCGGGGCGACGAAGACCCACCTGCTGGCGGGGATCACCTCGGCGACGTGCGTGTACGACGTGAACCTGGACGGGCGAATCAACGTGGTGGATATCTCCATGGTGATGGCCCTGTATGGGAACGCGGCACCGTGAGGGATGGTGGCGAGGTAGCAGTTGAGCGAGCAAGCCGCGAAATCATGCGGAGTGACTCGCGTCGGAGGCCATGCACCCGCAACACTGCACAGAGAGCGCGTATGTATTGAATGTCCTACTCGGCACGCGCCAGGCCCGGCATTCATGCCGGGCCTAGCGCGGACAAGGCAATATCCACAAGGATCGCTATAAACGTACCTGCTCACAGAGCAGTGGCACGCGAATGCGGTTTTCGCTCACTCGTGTCCTTGCTGCCTTGCTCGCTGCATCTTCCCCCTCTTGTCTGGCGAAGGGCGGTGGCGTATCATGCCCGGGCATGGCGATTCGTTTTGCATGCCCATCGTGTCGACAGCCTATCGAGGTGGATGACCCGCTTGGCGGACAGTCTGTGGCGTGTCCGTACTGCCGCAACGTAGTGACGGCGCCGCAGACGAGCGATTGGCCGGGTCGCGAGATTCCGCTCGCCTCGCCGGTATCACCCGCGTTTGCCCCGCCGTTGCCGCCGGCCGGCTCGGCTCCTGTCAGAGCAGCTCAACCGACCGGTAGTCTGGCGATCTGGGCGCTGACGCTGGCTCTCATGGCCGTTGCGTTGTCGGGCCTGGGCATCCTGGTGTGGATGGCGAACATCGGGATGGCCGTGGAGCAGATCACCGGCCCCAATGCCAGCCAGGAGGAAATGCAGCGAGTGATGCAAGAGGAGATGCTCAGCGGCCGAATCCGCCTGCTCACACCCGCGAACAGCGTGGTGTTCGGCGTCGCAATCTTGTCGGGTCTGGCCGGCCTGATTCTCTCCATCCAATCGCTGATCAGGCAGGAGAGCCGCCGCACGACCGCCATATTGGCCTGCGTTCTCAGCATTTTTTTCAGCTTCTGCCCGATGCTGCCCATGCTGGCCGCACTGGCCGCCAGCCAGGCGAAGTTGGCGCCCACGGCCCCTGCCAGCGAAACGGAGCCCGCAGCCGCCGCCCCGGAGGATGAACCGGCGATGGCGACATCGTGGCTGACCGCCAAGCCTGACTGATCCGCACAAGGCCCTCTCGCGACGGCTGTGGATCGCGTTTTGCAGAAGCCCGCCTGTCTCCCCGCAATGTGACAACGAGATATGCATCGCGCGCTGTTTGCCTGCGGCGAGGCGGGAACGCGCCGCCCAAAGACGGCAATCGCCATTCTCGCTCGTAACCGCTTGCTGGGTACCACGTTACCCGCGCATAGGGCGATGCTCTCCTTGGACGGCGTGGGTCGAGGTCAGACGGCGCAGAGTTCGCGTTGACTTCATCGGGGCCGTTTGGTACGTTCGGGGTAGCAGCCGGGATTCGCAACATGAGGCGTCCGGAGCGGCCGGGCAGGCTCGATGGACGCGTGATCGAACAGGCAAGCCTCAGACGGCCGGGCACGGTCGATGGAAACGGAGAGCGGAAACATGGATGCGTTTGAAGCGATTTCTCTACCGGAGCCGTCTTCGGCTGCCAGCCGCAAGCTGTTCACCGTCGCCCAGGCCAATCGCGCACTGGTCTTGGTCCGCCGCATCGTGACCGACATCGTGAGCAACTACGACCGCCTGCGGCAACTGCACGACACCTACCAGTCGCTGGATCAGCAGGGGGACTTGGCCGGCGCCGAGAATGCCCGCGTGAAGTATGCCGCCGCCACGGACCACCTCGCGGCTCTGCGCGAGGAGTTGGATGAGATCGGCTGCGAGTTGAAAGACTACGAGGTCGGCCTGGTGGATTTTCCCTCTTTGCGCGACGGCCGCGAGATCCTGCTCTGCTGGAAGCTCGGCGAAGAACACATCGCCCACTGGCACGAGGTGACCACGGGCTTTGCCGATCGCCGACCGATCGAACCGTGACGCCAGCCAGTCGCCCGTGTGGAACGAAGCGAGTCACAAGCCCCGAGCACAAGTGAGCGGGTAACGAATCCCGAGTGCAAGTGAGCGGGTAACGAATCCCGAGCGCAAGCGAGCGAATAACGAGCCCCGAGCGCGAGCGAGTGGTTACGAGCCCCGAGCGCGAGCGAGTGGGTTACGCCGGGAACGCGAGAGGTACGTCGCTGACGCTCCACAATCCCGTCGCTCGCGCTCCGAGCTCGTTGGTATGTCCCGTCGCTTTGGTTTGTCCCGGCGATTGCGCTCCGGGCTCGTTGGCGAGGAACGAGGCGCAAGTGAGCGGGTGACGAATCCCGAGCGCAAGCGAGTGGTTACGAGCCCCGAGCGCGAGCGAGCGGGTAACGCCGGGCACGCGAGAAGTACGTCGCTGACGCTCCACAATCCCGTCGCTCGCGCTCCGGGCTCGTTGGCTATTCCCGGCGATTGCGCTCCGGGCTCGTTGGCTGTTCCCGGCGCTTGCGCTTCGGGATGGTTGACACGTTCCATCGCTTACGTTTCGGGCTCGCTGACGCGCTAATCCGACGATCGGCCGGGACGGCCCGGCAGGTCGAGCGGACCTGGACCACCGGGTGGTGGGCCGCCCGGCAGCGGGCTGTCCGAGTCCGGCGGCAGATCCCACGTCGAGCGACCCTCCACTTCATCAATGAATCGGTCGATTTCGAGGTCAAGGATCTGCGATTTGCTTTCCTCCTGCTTGGCCAGACGCTCGCGAGCGGCCACCACTCGACGTTCCAGTTCGCGGATCTCGAGCTCCAGTCTGGCTTGCCGCAGATCGAAACGCGTCTCCATGAGTTGCCGTATCTTGGCCTTGACCGTATTGCGGGCGGCCTCGGAGGGAAAATCCAGGTAATCCCGCCGAAGTTCCATGAGGGCCATCTCGATCTTCTGCTCGGCGATCAGCTTGTCGGCCAACTCAGGGTCATGCCGTTGAAGGCGCAGGAGTCGGAGCATCCGCCAACCGACCTGGTGGAAGAAGCGACGGCGTTCGGAAGGCGAGGCAGTGCTCAATCGCTTGTGAACCTCGGGGAAGTGCTCCTGGGCGAAGGCGAGCAGTTCTTCGCGTTCCTCGGCGGTGAGGAAGTCGAAGCTCTCCTCGCGAGGCTCGCCGCCAAAACCCGGCCCCCGACCCCCGCCAAAGGGACGTCCCTCGGCGGCCCGCCCTTCCGGGCGATCGGGATCCTCGCGGCGTTCACGCCAGGGGCCCGACCGACCTCGGACTTCGGAGCGGCCCGACCGACCCTCACGTGACGCATCGGACACCGACTCGGTGTCGTTCTCTTGAGCACTGGCGGCAGGAACGACCTCCGTCTCCTCGGCCATCACCGGGAGAGGCGTCAGGAACCACATGCCCAGCACACACCACGACCACAGCGGCCATCGTCGCATACGTCTTCCTCCAGTCCTGCCCCCTCGTTACGAGTAACCCTCCGCCCAGCCAGTGGCCGGCCAACGGTCATCATCCGAATCATCAAACAAGCCGTCCAACCGATCGCCAATGTCTTCCAGCATCCGCTCAACCTCGGAAACGGCGGGCGACCAGCGATTAAGGCTCTCTTCAAAAGCGTCCAAATCGGTACGCAGGCCGGAGGTGAACTGATCATCGGCCCAGGTCCGACCGGCGGCCTGCACAAACAAGTCCATGGCGTCCTGGCGAGGCTGAGCCTGGGCGATCGGGTGCGTCTCGCTCGGGCCTTGCTGCCGGGTGATGCCGATCACCACAAGCACGCTGGCCGCCGCCGCAAGCGAAGCCCACACGTACCGGCCCGGCCACGCCAGCGATCGACCGCGTACCGGGGACACACCTTGGCCGCGACCGGCTTCCGGCAATGTTTCATCCACACCGGCCGTGGAGGCAGCGAGTTGGGTCAGCTCTCGACGAACGGCGAGGCGCACGCGATCAACAGCCCCGTCGCTCGGCAGCGGGGCCGGGTGGCCCGCCAGCCACTGCGCTTCCATCGTATGCCGCACGACAGCCCGTGTCCGGTCGCGAACGTCCGGCGGCATCTCGACGGCCAAGTCAGCCGACCAGCGAGCCAGCTCCCGCTCGATCTCGTGCTCCCATGTCTGCTCGTCGGGCTTCATGGTCCACCATCCATCAGTTCCCGCAGCCGATTGAGCCCTCGGTGTGCCCGGGCCAGGGCCGTCCCCAGCGGCGTGCCCATCACCTCGGCGATCTGGCGGAAGCTCATGTCCGAGAAGTGCCGCAGAAGGATCACTTCACGTTCCGCCTCGGACAACTGTCCCAGTGCCCACTGGAGGCGATCAAGCTGCTCGGCCCGCTCGACGGGGTCGTCCGGACGACCGTCGGGGCCCTCCGGCTGCGGGGCCAGAATCTCGAACTCGCGATCCGCCTCGGCCGGCTGGATCCCAACTTCTCGCGTTCGCTTCGCCCGCCGGCCCCGGTCACGAAGCAGGTTGGCGGCAACGCGGAAGAGCCACGCGTCAAACCGCCCGTCGTGCTGATACTCGCCAATCCGGCGAACCAGCCGGACGAAGACCTCCTGGAGCAGATCCTCCGCATCGTGGCGCGATCCCGTGTGCCGGTAAAAAAAACCGTACAAACGCGAACTGTAGGCGTCGACCAGGGTGTCAAACGCCTCGGGTTCGTGCCGTTGGGCACGAAGGATCACGTCGGCGATCTCGGTGGCCTCCATAAGCACGTCAGCATAGGATATGAACGTCTGGCCCGCCAGGACATTGCGAGCATTTGCCCGGAAATGCGCGGGCAGGAACGCAAGCGAGCCACCGTCACAAGCGAGCCGGGGACGCAAGTCCCCGGGTCCGGACCGGAAACACCCCCCAAGCGCCATCGCGGGTTTTCGGACCGGACGTGAGGGTTCAGAGATCAAAGGCACACGCCCGGGTGCCGCCCCGCTCGCATCCTTTTGCCCCCCGGGGGTCGGGCTGGTATGCTGAACTGCAGACCGGTCGAGTTTGGGGTGCGGAGCCGCGGCGGCCGGCCAGGGGCCTTTCTACGGGTGGAAACATGACCGTGAGGCACAAGTCAGCCCAGGTAGCGGGCGTGATGCTCGGGATCTTCTTCTTGGCCGGGTGCGAGAACCCCACGCACCAAGCGGCGGTCGCCCGGCGACAGGACAACCTCAACGCCACCTTGTCGATGCTGGCGGCGATTGAGGCCAACCGACCGCAACAGTTAGACGCGACTTCTCGGATGATCGCCGAGCGTCATCAGCAGGACGTGGCCAACAACCAGCATCTGCCGGCCGCCCTGGAGCAGGCTCTGCGCGAGGAATTCGAGCGATTTGACCGGGAAAGCCCCCAGTCCCAACGGGAAATCCAAAGGCAGATCGAGGGCAACACGGACAACATCGAGCAGACCTTGCCGCACGTGTTGTACTGACCCGGTGCCGACCGGTTGTCGCCTCCTGGAGTACAGCCATGATCCAGTGCAGCGAATGCGAGCACTTTATTCGCGGGGAGAACGGGCAATTCCGATTTGCCTGCGACCCGTTTTCGACGATCAAGGAACCGGAATGCCTGGCCAAGTGGCAGCTCATCAAGACGGACCAAATGGTGCAAGCCTACCAGGCGACGTTGGCTTTCTACCGGCGTCTCGCGCCGTTGCAGGAGAAGATGTTTCGGCACATGGAACGCGAGATCGACGAGGCCGACGAAGCGGATCGCTGGAAGCAGGACTGGGAGGACGAAGATCCAGACGCCGACGATGACACGTCCAAGTGACGGCTTGCAGCCACGCCATCCGAGCCGCGACCGTAAGGGAGCGGTTCCGCCTTACCGGGGAACCGCTCCCTTACGGTCGCGGCTCTGATGGGCGCGGTGTGATACCGTTGCGGTCTTTGCCGTTCGCGGGGCTTGGCGTACAATTCCGCCCATGTTGGCCCGACTTCAGAGCATTGCACTGGTTGGCATCGAAGCCGTTCCCTGCGAGGTGGAGGTAGACGCGGCCTCCCGCGGGTTCGAGAAGGCGTCGATCGTGGGCCTGCCGGACCCGGGCGTCAAGGAAAGCCTCGAACGCATCCGCAGCGCCCTGCAGAACTCCGGCTACATGTGGCCGCAGTACAAGACGGTCATCAACCTGGCCCCGGCGGACATCAAGAAGGAGGGGCCGGCCTTCGATCTGCCCATCGCTCTGGGTCTGATCTTTGCCGGCGACCAAGGGGCGCCGGCACGGGTCGGCAACTACCTCATCGCGGGGGAACTGGCCCTGGACGGACGGGTTCGGCCGATCAAGGGTGCCCTGTCGATGGCCATGCTGGCCCGCGACCGCAAGGCGGCGGGGGTGATTGTGCCGCGAGAGAACGCGGCTGAGGCGGCGGTAGTGTCCGAGGTGGACGTGATCGGGATCGGCACGCTGGCCGAGGCGGTGGGGTTCCTCACCGAGCAGGTACCTCTCGAGCCGACGGTCATCGACCTGGAAGCCCTGTTCCGCGAGGCGGCTACCTATGACGTGGACTTTGCCGAGGTCCGCGGACAGGAGGCGGTCAAGCGGGCGTTGACCATCGCCGCCGCCGGCGGGCACAACGTATTGATGATCGGGCCGCCCGGATCGGGCAAGACCATGCTCAGCAAGCGGCTGCCGACGATCCTGCCGCCGTTGACGCTGCCGGAGTCGCTTGAGACGACACGGATCTACTCGGCCGCCGGCAAGCTGCCGCCCGGTCAACCGCTGATGGCCCGGCGACCGGTGCGTTCGCCGCATCACTCGGCCAGCGGGCCGGCCTTGGTCGGCGGCGGCACCATCCCCCAGGCGGGCGAAGTCTCGCTGGCTCACCATGGGCTGCTCTTCCTCGATGAGTTCCCCGAGTTCCCACGGGCCATTCTCGAAACCCTGCGTCAACCGCTTGAAGACGGCGTGGTCACCATCGCCCGGGCCCATTCGTCGATCGTCTTTCCCGCCCAGTTCATGTTGGTCGCGGCCATGAACCCTTGCCCGTGCGGCTACTACACCGACCCCCGCAAGCCCTGCAAGTGCACACCGCCGCAGATCGACCGCTACCTCGCACGCATCAGCGGGCCGCTCATCGACCGCATCGACATCCACGTCGAGGTGCCCGCCGTCGCCTACCGCGAGCTGCGCAGCCCGCGCGACGGCAGCGACAGCGCCACCCTGCGCGAGGCGATCCTGCGGGCCCGGCACATCCAGCGCGAACGGTTCGGCGAGCAGAGCACCATGCTCAACGGGCGAATGGGCTCGCGCCTGCTGCGCAAGCACTGCGGCCTGGACGACGCGAGTGAACGTATCTTGCAGCAAGCCCTGACTGAATTGGGTCTATCGGCCCGGGCGCACGATAAGATCCTGCGGGTGGCCCGTACCATCGCGGACCTGGAAGGCCAGGCCGACCTGCGCCCCGAGCACGTGAGTGAAGCGATTATGTACCGCCGGCTCGACCGGCAGTTGTGAGGATAAGCATGGCCAAACAGGCACAAACGGCAATCACGCCCACGCGGGCGGAGGACTATCCGGAGTGGTATCAGCAGGTGGTCCGGGCGGCGGATCTGGCGGAGGTCTCGCCGGTCCGCGGCTGCATGGTCATCAAGCCCTGGGGCTACGCCCTGTGGGAGAACATGCAGCGGGTGCTGGACGGCATGTTCAAGGCCACCGGGCACCGCAACGCGTACTTCCCGCTGTTCATCCCGATGAGCTTCCTGCAGAAGGAGGCGGAGCATGTCGAGGGCTTCGCCAAGGAATGCGCGGTGGTGACGCATCATCGGCTGGAGGCGGGGCCGGACGGCCAACTGGTACCCGCGGGCGAGTTGGAAGAGCCGCTGGTCGTGCGGCCGACCTCGGAGACGATCATCGGAGCGATGTTCGCCAAGTGGGTGCAGAGCTACCGCGACCTGCCGCTCTTGATCAACCAGTGGGCCAACGTGGTGCGCTGGGAGCTGCGCACGCGGCTATTCCTGCGGACGGCGGAGTTCCTGTGGCAGGAGGGGCACACGGCCCACGCGACGCCCGACGAGGCCATGGAGGAAACGCGGCGTATGCTGGATGTGTACGCCGACTTCGCCGAACGCTACATGGCCATGCCGGTGCTCAAAGGCGAGAAGACCGACAGCGAGCGGTTCCCCGGCGCGGTCACCACCTACTGCATCGAGGCGATGATGCAGGACCGCAAGGCGTTGCAGGCGGGCACGTCGCACTTCTTGGGGCAGAACTTCGCCCGGGCCTCGGACATCAAGTTCCTGGACGACAAGGGCGAGCTGGTGCACGCGTGGACGACGTCGTGGGGCGTGTCGACGCGGCTGGTCGGGGCGTTGGTCATGACCCACAGCGACGACGACGGGCTGATCCTGCCGCCGCGGCTGGCGTCGGCGCACGTGGTCATCCTGCCGGTGATCCACAACGAGGAGAGCCGGGCGAGCGTGCTGGAGTACTGCGGGAAGCTGGCGGCCGAGCTACGCGACGTGCAGTACGACGGCCGACCGCTAAGCGTCGAGTTGGACACGCGGGACATGCGCGGCGGCGAAAAAACCTGGTCGTGGATCAAGAAAGGCGTGCCCCTCCGGTTGGAGGTCGGGCCGCGGGACATGGCCGCCGACTCGGTCTTCGTCGGCCGGCGCGACCGCGGGCACAAGGAGCGCACCAGCCGGCCGCGGGCCGAGTTCGTCGCCACCGTGGCCGCCCAGCTTGACGAGATTCAGGCCGCCCTGTTCGAGCGGGCCCGTGCCCTGCGCGAGCAGCACACCCGCAGGATCGACTCGAAGGATGAGTTCTACGCCTTCTTCACACCGCAGAACGCGGAGAAGCCGGAGATCCACGGCGGGTTCGCCCTGAGCCACTGGAGCGGCGACC